>DASUUD010000101.1:0-3342 GCA_036374255.1 Solirubrobacterales bacterium
CGACTGCGGCGAAATCGAGCAAGGTTCTGGGGATCGCCGTCACCGGGATTCCTTCGACCGACGAGCGGTCATCGGGAGTGAGCGCCCGCACGCTGTGCAGGCGAATCCCTGGTCGGTTGCGCCGCGAAGAGGCGGCAGTGACTTCGACAGGTTGCTGCCATCGGGCGGTGAGACCCCAAAGCCAAGCGGCAGAGCGGTGACTGAGCAGGGTGCCGTCGCCGGCCGTGAGGACAGCGGCAAGAGCCTGCCCCTGGCGTGAGACGGCCCCGTGGCCGACCGCGTAGACGTCGCGGTGCAGTCGATGCAGACGCCCGGAGGTCGCCTCTCGCCATACGGTGTCATCCGAATAGCCGAGCTTGGCAAGCTGGCGGCCCGAAACAACGCCATGCTGGCGTTCAGCGAGCTCGGCCACAAGATGGTGACATCGCGTTTGTCCGCCCACACCGCGGTTAAGGGCGAACTCACCAAGAGATCTCCCCGGGAACATCTGTTCGCCAACGTAGAATCGAGGGCCGTGGCGGCTTCTGAGCGAATCGTCATCTCCGGTGCGCGCGAGCACAATCTGAAGGACATCGACGTCGAGCTGCCGCGAGACGCCCTGATCGTGATCACCGGGCTCTCCGGATCGGGAAAGTCGAGCCTCGCCTTCGACACGATCTACGCCGAGGGCCAGCGGCGCTACGTCGAGTCGCTGTCCGCGTACGCGAGACAGTTCCTGGGGCTGATGGAGAAGCCGGACGTGGACTCCATCGAGGGCCTCTCGCCGGCGATCTCGATCGACCAGAAGACGACCTCCCGAAACCCGCGCTCGACGGTCGGCACGGTGACCGAGATCTACGACTACCTGCGCCTGCTCTGGGCGCGGATCGGCGTGCCCCACTGCCCCGAGTGCGGCGCGGAGATCACGGGCCAGACCCAGGAGCAGATCGTCGACCGCCTGATGACCCTCCAAGAGGGGACGAAATTCATGGTGATGGCGCCGGTCGTGCGGGGGCGCAAGGGCGAGTACGGGAAGCTGCTCGAGCAGCTGCGCCTCGAGGGCTACTCGCGCGCCAAGGTCGACGGCGAGCTGCGGCGCCTCGACGAGGAGATCGCCCTCGACAAGAAGTTCAAACACGACATCTCGGTCGTCGTCGACCGCCTCGTGATGAAGCCCGACCTGCGTCGCCGCCTCTCCGAGTCCGTGGAGGCCGCCGCCGGCCTGGCGGGAGGGCTCGTGGAGGTGGAGGTGCTGGGTGACAACAAACCCGCCCCCGGCGGACGCGAGGCGGAGCAGATCGGCGGAACTCTGCTGTTCAGCGAGCAGTTCGCCTGCCTCAACTGCGGCACCTCGATTCCCGAGCTGGAGCCGCGGATCTTCTCCTTCAATTCGCCGCACGGCGCCTGCGAGCGCTGCCACGGGCTCGGCTTTCAGCGGGTGATCGATCCCGAGCTGGTCGTCCCCGACCCGACCCTCTCCCTCGCCGAGGGTGCCCTGCAACCCTGGAACCGCGGCATCACCGCGTACTGGAGGCGGCTGATCGCCGCGGTCGCCGAGGAGTACGGGGTCGACCTCGACCGGCCCTGGTCGAAGCTGCGCAAGTCGGAGCGCGAGATCTTCCTCTACGGGACCGGCTCCCAGCGCCACCTGGTCACCTACACGAACCGCTTCGGCCGGCGACGCTCCTACAAGGTCCGCTTCGAGGGTGTGGTCAACAACCTGCAGCGGCGCTACGAAGAGACCGACTCGGAGAACAGCCGCGAGCGGATCGAGGGATACATGGCCGAGCAGCCCTGCCCCGACTGCGAGGGGGCGCGGCTGCGGCCGGAGAGCCTTGCGGTCAAGGTAGGCGACCTCAGCATCGCCGAGTTCAGCGCGAAATCGGCCCACGCGGCCGCGGAGTGGATCGCGGAGTTGGAGCTGAACGACACTGAGCGGGCGATCGCGCGGCTGATCGTGCGCGAGATCTCCGAACGGCTCGCCTTCCTCCAGAACGTCGGAATCGGCTACCTGTCGCTGGCGCGCTCTGCGCGCTCGCTGTCGGGCGGCGAGGCGCAGCGGATCCGCCTCGCGACGCAGATCGGCTCCAGCCTGGTCGGGGTGATGTACGTGCTCGACGAGCCCTCGATCGGCCTGCACCAGCGGGACAACGCAAAGCTGATCGCCACCCTGGAGCGCCTCCGCGACCTCGGCAACACGGTGATCGTGGTCGAGCACGACGAGGGGACGATGCGCGCCGCTGACCACCTGCTCGACCTCGGGCCCGGCGCCGGCGAGCACGGCGGCTACGTGGTCGCCGAGGGCCCTCCGGAGGAGGTCGCCGCCGAACCTGCCTCGTTGACCGGGCAGTACCTCGCCGGCAAGCGGACGATCGAGGTGCCGGCGGAGCGCCACGAGCCGCGCGGCGCGCTGGTCGTCCGCGGCGCCCGCGAACACAACCTGAAGGAGATCGACGTCGCGATCCCGCTCGGTGTCTTCTGCTGCGTGACAGGCGTCTCCGGATCCGGCAAGTCGACTCTGATCAACGAGACCCTTCACCACGCGGTCGCCAACCGGCTGCACCAGGCGAAGCTGCGCCCTGGCGCTCACGACGGCGTCGACGGGCTCAGCCAGATCGACAAGATCATCAACATCGACCAGTCGCCGATCGGCCGCACGCCGCGCTCAAACCCAGCCACCTACACCGGCGTCTTCGACCACATCCGCCAGCTCTTCGCGCAGACGCAGGAGGCACGGGCCCGGGGCTACAAGCCGGGCCGCTTCAGCTTCAACGTGAAGGGCGGCCGTTGCGAGGTCTGCCGGGGCGACGGCCAGATCAAGATCGAGATGCACTTCCTTCCCGACGTCTACGTGCCCTGCGAGCAGTGCCACGGCAAGCGCTACAACCGCGAGACACTCGAGGTCCGGTTCAAAGGCAAGACCATCGCCGACGTGCTCGAGATGTCGGTGGAGGAGGCGGTGGGCTTCTTCGAGAACGTGCCCAAGATCGCCCGCCGCCTTCGTACTCTGCACGACGTCGGGCTCGACTACATCCGGCTCGGCCAGCCGGCGACGACTCTCTCGGGCGGCGAGGCACAGCGGGTGAAGCTGGCCACCGAGCTGTCGAAGGTCGCCACCGGCGACACGCTCTACATCCTCGACGAGCCGACGACCGGTCTGCATTTCGCCGACGTGCAGCGCCTCCTGGACGTGCTCGGCCGACTGGTAGAGGCGGGCAACACCGTCGTGGTGATCGAGCACAACCTGGACGTGATCAAGTCGGCGGACCACCTGATCGACCTCGGGCCGGAGGGCGGCGAGGGCGGGGGAGAGCTCGTCGCTACCGGGACGCCCGAGCAGATCGCGGGAGTGCCCGACTCACA
>DASUUD010000102.1:0-16715 GCA_036374255.1 Solirubrobacterales bacterium
CGAGCCGGTTGAGAGCGACCGCGGAGGCGGTCATCGCGTTTCCGATCACCATGCCGCCGACCGGGACCAGGTAGCGCGGGGTCGGGTCGAAGATCCCCAGCACGACCACGAGGCCCAGGGTGGGGGCACCGGCGGTGGCGAGCGCGATCAGCAGCGGCCAGAAGGCACCGGGGACGCGCTTGGCGCGGCTGCGGGCCGTGATCGCCCCGAATAGGACCATCACGCTGAGGAGCACCAGGACCAGCCAGATCGTGTCCGCTTCGAAGATCAGCTTGATCGCGTAGCCGATCGCGGTGAGCTGGACGAAGGAGCGGATGGTGGCGACCGCGATGTCGCGCTCGAGGTCGGCGCTGCGCCAGAAGGAGATCGCGGCGGCGATCGCGACCAGCACGAGGGCGGCGGCGACCTCCCCCAGCGAGACCTGGATCGCAGGCGTCACGCCAGGGCCTCCGCGAGCGGGCCGGAGGCGACCACGCTGCCCGCCTCCATTCGCAGCGCCCAGTCGCCCAGCCGCCGCGCCTGCTCGGGATCGTGGGTGACGACCACGAGGTCGATCTCCAGCTCCGCACGCAGATCTACCAGGGTTGCCTCTATCGCGTCGCGGGCGGCGTGGTCGAGCGCCGAGGTCGGCTCGTCCAGCAGCAGGACCCGCGGCTGCTGGGCGAGCGAGCGGGCGAGCATCGCCCGCTGCTGCTCGCCGACCGAGAGTTTGGAGACGTCGCGCCCGGCGAAGCCTGCAGCGAGACCGGCCAGCCGCAGGGTGCCGGCAATGTCGGGTTCTCGACCAGCCAGCCGCGCCGCATAGAGAAGGTTCGACTCGACAGTGCCGTCGATCAGGGCCGGCAGCTGCGGAACCAGCGAGACCTCGCGCCTCAAGCTCAGCGGGTCGTACTCGCCCAGCGGCCGCCCCCGGTAGGAGATCGTGCCCCCGGCCTCCGGGTCGGCGAGCCGGTTGAGCAGCCGCAGCAGGGTCGACTTGCCGCTGCCCGATGGGCCGACGATCGCCGTCGCCCCCTCCGGGATTCGGGCGTCGATCGAGTCGAGGATCAGGCGCCCCGCACGGTGGAAGCTGACGTCGCGAAGCTCGAACAGCACGCGGGCATGATCTCGCACGTCCCGCAAGACGCCTCCCACCGGCGCTCAGTCCGGTGTCTGCCGTGATCGGCTGCGAGAATCCGGGTAGGTGATTCGCTGATGGCGAGAGCGATCTGGAGCGGAACGATCAGCTTCGGGCTCCTCAACGTGCCCGTGAAGCTCTACAGCGCGGTGGCCCGTCGCGGCATCTCGCTGCGCGAGTTGCGCGAGTCCGACGGGGCGCGGATCCGCCACCGCCGCGTCGCCGAGGGAACCGACGAGGAGGTTCCCTACGAGAAGATCGTCAAAGCCTTTGAACTCTCCAAGGACCGCTTCGTCCCCCTCACCAAAGAGGAGATGGCTGCGCTCGCCCCCGAGAAGACCCGCGCGATCGAAGTCAAGGACTTCGTCGACCTCGAGCAGATCGACCCGATCTACTTCGACAGCCCCTACTACCTCGGACCCGCCGAGGGCTCCGAGAAGGCGTACTCGCTGCTCGCCAAAGCGATGGAGGAGACCGGCAAGGTGGCGATCGCCCGCTTCGTCTTGCGCAACAAGGAGCACCTGGCGGCCCTGCGCGCCGGCAACGGCATCCTCACCCTCACCACGATGCGGTTCGCCGACGAGGTCGTGCCGCCGACGGAACTCGACGACGCCCTGCCCTCGAAGAAGCCGAAGGTGGAGAAACGCGAGGTCCAGATGGCCGAGCAGCTGATCGACTCGCTGACCACCGAGTTCGACCCGACCGCTTACCGCGACGAGTACCGGGAGGAGCTTCTGTCGCTGATCGAACGCAAAGCCGAGGGCGAGGACGTCCTCGCAGCGGCGCCGCCGGAGGAGCCGCAGGCGACCAAGGCACCCGACCTGATGGCCGCCCTGGAGGAGAGCATCGCCCAGGTCAAGGGCGAGGGCGACGGGCGGGCCAGGAAGCCAGCGGCCAAGAAACGCAAGAAAGCGGCCCCCAAACGCAAGCCGGCTAAACGCTCCTCGCGCGCCAAGGCCAAGTCCCAGTAGGCGGCCAGTGCCCCAGGACCGGCAGGTCGAGGTCGACGGCCGTGAGCTGAAGCTCACCAACCTCGACAAGGTGCTCTACCCGCAGGCCGGCTTCACCAAGGGCGAGATGGTCGACTACTACGCCAAGATCGCGCCGGCGATCATCCCCCACCTCGCCGGGCGGGCGGTCACCCTGCGCCGCTTCCCCGAAGGCGTCGAGGACCTCGATGCCGCCTTCTTCGAGAAGCGCTGCCCCAAGCACAGGCCGAAATGGGTGAAGACGGCGCGGGTGGAAGCCGGGCCGCACGCCGGCAAGATCGACTTCTGCGTCTGCGACAGCCTGCCGACCCTGGTCTGGATGGCGCAGCTTGCGGCGATCGAGCTGCACCCCTCGCTGTCGATGTCGAGGGCGCCGAAACGACCCACAGTGCTCGCCTTCGACCTCGATCCCGGCCCGCCGGCCGACATCATCGACTGCTGCCGCGTGGCGCTGCGGCTGCGGGAGCTGTTCGAGCACTTCGAGGTCGAGTGCTTCCCCAAGACCTCGGGCTCGAAGGGGCTCCAGGTCTACGTGCCGCTCAACAACAGGACAAGCTACGACCAGACGAAACCGTTCGCCAAAGCGATCGCCCAGCTGCTCGAGAAGCAGACCCCCGACCGGGTCGTCTCGAAGATGAAAAAGGAGCTGCGCGGGGGCAAGGTGTTCGTCGACTGGTCGCAGAACCACCAGCGCAAGACGACGATCGCCGTCTACTCGCTGCGCGCCCGCGAGCGGCCGACGGTCTCGACCCCGGTCAGCTGGGAGGAGGTCGAGGGGGCAATCGAGCGGGACGACCGCGACTGCCTGGTCTTCGAGTCAGGCGACGTGCTGGAGCGGATGGAGCGGGACGGCGACCTCTTCGCCCCCGTGCTGGAGCTGGAGCAGGAGCTGCCGGACTTATAGCGCCGCCACCTCTGCTCCCGCTCGGGCCAGAGGAATCAGATTTTCGACTGGCCCCTCGCTCCCGCGTCCGGGGCGGCTTACTGTTGGCGCACCACCGGCTCGCGGTTCGCCTTGACCTCGTCGAGGCGGCGGACAGGGGTGGTGTAGGGAGCCTGCCTCGCGACCTCGGGATCCTCCTCGACCTCGGCGAGGATCTGATCGATCGCCTCGGCGAAGGCGTCGAGGCTCTCCTTCGTCTCGGTCTCGGTCGGCTCGATCATCAGCGCCTCGTCGACCAGCAGCGGGAAGTAGACGGTGGGCGGGTGGAAGCCGAAGTCGAGCAGCCGCTTCGCCAGGTCGAGCGTGGCGACACCCAGCTCCCGCTTCATCGGCCTGCCGGAGAGGACGAACTCATGCATGCAGTGGCGATCGAAGGCGACCGGCAGGTGCTTGCCGGCCCTGCCCTGCGCCAGCCGCGCTTTCAGGTAGTTGGCGTTGAGGACCGCCGTCTCCGACGCCTCCGTGAGGCCGTCGGCACCGAGGCTGAGGATGTAGGCGTAGGAGCGGACGAAGACGCCGAAGTTGCCCAGGAAGCCGCGCAGCCGCCCGATCGACTTCGGCCGCTCGTGGTCGAGGTCGTAGTGGGGCCCGCTGCCGTTGCCCCCCTCGCGCCGCACCACCTGGGGGCGCGGTAGGAAGGGCTCGATCCGATCCGAGACGGCGATCGGCCCGGCCCCCGGGCCGCCGCCCCCGTGCGGCTGGCTGAAGGACTTGTGCAGGTTGAGGTGGACGATGTCGAAGCCCATGTCGCCCGGCCGCGACTCCCCCATCACCGCGTTCAGGTTCGCCCCGTCGTAGTAGAGCGTGCCGCCCGCCTCGTGGATCAGCGCGGCGATCTCGGCGATGTTCTCGTCGAAGACCCCGAGCGTGTTGGGGTTGGTCAGCATCAGGCAGGCGACATCGTCGTCGACCTTCTCGCGCAGGTCGTCCATCTCCACCCCGCCGCGCTCGTCGGTCGCGACCTTGACCACCTCGTAGCCGGCCATCGTCACCGAGGCGGGATTGGTGCCGTGGGAGGTGTCGGGAGTGAGGACCTTGGTCCGCTCTTCGCCGCGGTCGGCATGGAAGGCTCGCGTGAGCAGCAGCCCCGCCAGCTCTCCCTGCGAGCCCGCGGAGGGCTGGAGGCTGACGTGAGGCAGGCCGCAGATCTCGGCCAGCGACTCCTGGAGCAGCCACATCAGTTCCAGCGCGCCCTGGGCACGGCGCGGGTCCTGGGCGGGGTGCAGGCGGGCGTGGCCAGGGAGCGCCGCCACCCGCTCGTTGAGCCGCGGGTTGTGCTTCATCGTGCAGGAGCCGAGCGGGTAGAAGCCGGTGTCGAGGTCGAAATTGCGGCGCGAGAGGCGGTTGTAGTGGCGGACGATCTCCGGCTCGGCGACCTCGGGAAGGCGGGGAGGCTCGTCGCGCAACAGCTTGGCCGGGATCAGCTCCTCCAACGGCCGCTCGGGCACCCCGGCCTTCGGCAGCACGGCGGCGCGGCGGCCGGGCTTCGAACGCTCGAAGATCGTGAGGACCCTTTCGTCCTGCTGGTTCATACCGTCACCGCCTCCGCTGCGACCGCCGCGCCCAGCGCCTCGGCGAGCGCATCGATCTGTTCGCGGCTGCGGCGCTCGGTGATCGCCACCAGCAGCCCGTCCTCGTGCTCGGGGTAGTCGCCCCCCAGCGGGTAGCCGGCCGCTATCCCCCGATCGGCGCAGCGCTCCAGCACCCGGCTGACGGGAGCGTCGAGCCGCACGGCGAACTCGCGCACGACCGGCGCCTCGTGAAGCAGCTCGACGCCATCGAGCGCGGCCAGGGTCTCCCGGGCGTAGGCGGTGCGCCTGAGCAGCAGCTCGCCCAGCTCGCGGTAGCCCTCGCGGCCCAGCCAGGCGAGGTGAATCATCGCGGCCAGGGCGTTGAGCGCCTGGGCGGTGCAGATGTTGTGGGTCGCCTTCTCGCGGCGAATGTGCTGCTCGCGGGTCTGCAGGGCGAGGACGAAGCCGCGCCGCCCGTCGACGTCCTCGGTTTCGCCGGCGATCCGCCCCGGCAAGCGTCGGATCAAATCCTCTGTCCCGCAGAAGAAGCCGAAGGAGGGGCCGCCGAAGTCGAGCCGGTTGCCGAGCGGTTGGCCCTCGCCGAGGGCGATGTCGGCGCCGCACTCGCCCGGCGGCCGCAGGATCCCGAGCGTCATCGGATCGGTGGCGACGACGAGCAGGGCGCCGTGCTCGCGGGCCGCCGCGCCCAGCGCCTCGACGTCCTCGACCGCGCCGAGGAAGTTCGGGCTCTGCAGAAAGACGGCGGCGGTCTCGCCGTCGACGGCCTCGGCCAGCGCCGCGGAATCGGTGAGGCCCGAGTTGAGCCCGACCTCGGCAAGCTCGGCCCCGAAGCCCACCGAATAGGTGGCGAGGGTCTCGCGGCTGTGCGGGTGCAGGCCGCGAGAGACGACGAAGCGCCGGCGGCCGGTCGCCCCGATCGCCAGGTAGCCGGCAGAGGCGACCGAGGAGGGCCCCTCGTAGAGCCCCGCGGTCGAGACCGGAAGGCCGGTCAGCTCCGACATCGCAGTCTGGAACTCGAACATCACCTGCAGGCCGCCCTGGGAGATCTCCGGCTGGTAGGGCGTGTAGGGGGTGAGGAACTCGGAGCGCTGCGTGATCGCGTCGACGATCGCCGGCACGTGGTGGTCGTACATGCCGGCGCCGAGGAAGCAGATCTGCTCCTCGGCATGGGCGTTGCGGGCGGCCATCGACGCCAGCCGCTCGTAGACCTCGGACTCGGCCATCCCCTCGGGCAGCGCCAGCGGGCGGCCGAGCCGCAGCGGCGCGGGAATCTGGTCGAAGAGATCGGCGACCGAATCGACGCCGATCGCCGCCAGCATCTCGGCCCGGTCGTCCGGGGTCGCGGATGTGTAGCGCGTCACCGGACTAAGGCTAGGGCAGCCGCAGGCCGGGGTGGTTCAATCGTTTTGCAGCAGTTTGCGGTAATCCGCAGCACCGAGCAGCGTGTCGGCCTCGCCGGGATCGCTCAGCTTCACCCTGACCAGCCAACCCTCGCCGTAGGGATCCTCGTTGATCCGCTCGGGGGACTCCTCCAGCACCCCGTTCACGGCGACGATCTCCCCGGAGAGGGGCGCGATCACATCCGAGACGGCCTTCACCGACTCGACCTCGGCGTAGGCCTCGTCCTTGCTGACCTTCGCGCCGAGTTGCGGCGGGTCGCAGAAGACGACCTCGCCCAGCGAGTCCTGGGCGTACCAGGTGATCCCGAAGGTCGCCTCGTCTCCCTCGATCCGGGCCCAGTCGTGCTCGGGGTGATACAAAAGCTCGTCGGGGTAGGTCGCGTCGGCCAAAGGTCATCTCTCCTTCCTGGGCGGATACAGGGGCTTGGACGCTATCCGGGCGGGGCGACGCTTGCCCCGCACGTCGATCTCGACCTCGGTGCCCGGCTCCCCCAACTCGGTGCTGACGTAGGCCATTCCGATCCCGGCCTCGAGCGAGGGCGAATAGGTGCCGGAGGTGACCACGCCCACCTCCTCGCCCCCCCCGAGCACGGAGTTTCCCTGTCTGGGGATGCCGGCTCCCTCGATCCGGAACGGGACGAGTGTCTGCTCAGTCCCCTCCGCCCGCGCCCGCGCGACCGCCTCGGAGCCGACGAAGCCGGTCAGCTCGGCGCAGCACCAGCCGAGACCGGCTTCGATCGGGTTGCGCTCCGGGGTCAGGTCGTTGCCGTGCAGGTGGAAGCAGGCCTCGAGGCGAAGCGTGTCGCGGGCGCCGAGCCCGCAGGGGACGACGCCGGCGTCGAGCAGCTCGGCCCAGATCGCCGGCGCGACCTCGGGGTCGATCAGCAGCTCCACGCCGTCCTCGCCCGTGTAGCCGGTGCCGCAGACCAGGGCGGGCCGGCCGCCGATCCGCGCCGTGGCGACGTGCATCCGCTGCGGCAGATCGATCCCCAGGGTCGGCCCGACGATCTGGCGGGCGTGCGGGCCCTGCACGGCGAGCATCGCGTAGCGGTCCGCGACGTCGCGGACGGCTACGTCGTGATCGCGGCTCCAGCGGCCCAGCCATTCCAGATCCGAGGCGTGGTTGGCCGAATTGGTGACGAGCAGGTAGCGGTCGCCGCCGAGCCGGTAGGCGAAGAGGTCGTCGAGGACCCCGCCTCGCTCGTTGCAGAGGCAGGAGTACTGGGCGCCGCCCACCTCGATCGCCGCCACGTTGTTGGAGAGCGTCCGTTGCAGGAATTCGAGAGCCCCCGGCCCCTCGACCTCGACCTGGCCCATGTGCGAGACGTCGAACATCCCGGCGTGGGTGCGGACGGCGCTGTGCTCCTCGCGGATGCCCTCGTAGGAGACCGGCATCTCCCACCCCGCGAAGGGGACCAGCTTCGCCCCAAGCTCGGCGTGAAGGTCGTGTAGAGGGGTTGAGCGCAGAGCCGCGTCGGTCACGCGGCGCAGCGTAGTGGAGCGGCGACCTATTCCTGGAGGAAGCCGGGGACGTCGATGTCCTCGTCGCTGACCCGGAGTTTGCGGATGTCGGTGTCGTCGGCCGAGATGCGGGGACGGCTCTCGTAGCGGCGGCGCACCCGCTGCGGAGAGCGGGCGAGCAGCTCGAAGCCCTCGAAGCCGGTGGCGATCACGGTGACGCGGACCTCGTCGCGCATCGACTGGTCGACGACCGAGCCGAAGATGATGTTGGCGTTGTCGTCGGCCTCGGCCTGCACCAGCTGGGCCGCCTCGTTGACCTCGAACAGGCCGAGGTCCTCGGGGCCGGTGATGTTGAGGAGCATCCCGGTGGCGCCCTTGATCGACTCCTCGATCAGGGGCGAGGTGATCGCCCCCTTGGCGGCGTCGACCGCGCGGGCCTCGCCGGAGGCGGTGCCGACGCCCATCAGCGCCGAGCCGGCGTCGCGCATGATCGTCCGCACGTCGGCGAAGTCGAGGTTGATCAGGCCGGGGATCGTGATCAGGTCGGTGATCCCCTGGACGCCCTGGCGGAGGATGTCGTCGGCCTGGCGGAAGGCCTCCAGCACGCTGGTGCGGCGCTCGACCGCCTGCAACAGCTTCTCGTTGGGGACGATGATCAGGGTGTCGACGTTGTTGCGCAGTTTCTCGATCCCCTCGAGCGCCTGCTGCATGCGCCGTTTGCCCTCGAACTCGAACGGCTTGGTGACCGCCCCGACAGTCAGCGCGCCGATCTCCTCCTTGGCGATCTCGGCGATGATCGGCGCCGCGCCGGTCCCGGTGCCGCCTCCCTCGCCGGCGGTGACGAAGACCATGTCGGCGCCCTTCAGCGCCTCCTTGATCTCGTCGCGGCTCTCCGCCGCCGCGCCGGCTCCGACCTCGGGGTTGCCGCCGGCGCCGAGGCCGCGGGTCAGCTCCTGCCCGATCGAGAGCTTGATGTCGGCATCGCAAGCCTGGAGCGCCTGGGCGTCGGTGTTGACCGCGACGAACTCGACGCCGCGGATGCCGGCATCGACCATGCGGCTGACGGCATTGGTGCCTCCGCCGCCCGCCCCGACGACCTTGATCACCGCAAGGTAAGTGGTTTCCATCTCCCGATTTCTCCGAATCGCGCCCCAACGGGAGGGCTTGCGTTTGAGTTGAGCCTTATTACCGTCCGAGGCTTCAGCGAGGCTTAAGGGTTCGATGCCTCTCCGCAACCACGGAAATTGCGCTCAACGTAGGGTATACGCGGCCACCTGTCAAACCGCCGGGAAGCATCCTGCAAGGTGAAAGTCTCGATCATTGGTTGAGTGTTTGGATTGTCTAAGCCTTTGGTCGAGGGTTCAGGGGAGGGGCGGAAGCGTATGTCCAGAGCCACCCAGCGCCGGCCGCGAGGGCGCCTGCAGGTCGACATAATCGAGTGCTTCGACCGTTGGGTCGGCGAGGACTGCGGCCGCCGCCCGCCACTTCTTCTCCCGCAGCGAGGCGTCTCCGAAGCGGAGCTCGATCCCGGTGCGCAGCTCGACCACCACCCCGGCCTCGCCGTAGAAGCTCCCCGCGACGTGGGGACGAAGCGCCGCCGGGGCGCCGCCGAGGACGCGAGCCTGCTGCAGCATCGGGCCGCGCAACCGTCCCCCCTTCGGCGGATCGGCGAGCGGCAGCTGGGGCAGCGACCCATCTTCGGGGACCGGCAACCAGGCCATCAGCGCTCCGTCGGGACCCACCGCCACCGCGTCGGAGCCCGAGCCGATTATCGCGGTCGGGGTGGCCAAGTTCACGCGCCCGGCGATCGCCTCGTCTCGCAGGGCGAACTGGTAGAGGACCGCCCCCGCGACCAGCGCGGCGACGAGCGCGACCGCGAGGCGCCTCACGGCCGCCATCCCCCGGGCGGCCTCGCCTCGCCCAGCAGCTGCACCTCGGTCTCCAGCTCGACCCCGAAACGCTCGCGAACCCGCTGCCGTCCCGCCTCGATCAGCGCCAGCACGTCGGCCGTGGTCGCCTCACCGGTGTTCTCCACGAAGTTGGCGTGCTTCTCGGAGAAGCGGGCGCCGCCGTGGCGCAGCCCCCGGCAGCCGGCCGCCTCGAGCAGCTGCCCGGCGGTGCGCCCCTCGGCACGCCGGTCCTCGGGGTTCTTGAAGGTCGAGCCGAAGGTCTTGATTCCCGACGGCTGTGCCTCGTGGCGCCTCTCCCGCATCTCGGCCATCGTCGCCCGGATCTCCCCGGGGTCGGCCGGCTGCAGCCGGAAGGAGGCGCGGGCGACGATTTCACCTGGGCGGAGATTGGAGCTGCGGTAGGCGAACTCGAGGTCCGCCGGGGCGCGGCGCTCGCGCCCCGCCGCGGTGCAGACGCCGACCCACTCGAGGACCGCCCCCAGCTCCCCGCCGTAGGCGTTCGCGTTCATCCTCACCGCGCCGCCGACGGTGCCGGGAATGTTCACCCCGAACTCGAGGCCGGACAGCCCCCACCCCGCCGCCTTCGCCGCGACCGAGGGGAGGCGGGCACCGCCGCCCGCCTCGATGCGCTCGCCCCGGCGCGCGACCTTCGCAAGCTCTCCGTCCAGCTTGATGGCCAGCCCCCGGAAACCCGCGTCGGCGATCAGCAGGTTGGAGCCCGATCCCACCACCCCGACGGGCAACCCCTCTCCCTCCGCCCAGGCGAGCAGCGCGGCGAGGCGCTCCTCGTCCTCGGGGCGAGCGAACCAGTCGGCCGGCCCCCCGGTCCGCACGGTGGTCAGCCGGGCGAGCGAAAAGTTCCTCTCAACGCCCTCAGGCGGCCCGGTCATGTGTGCTCTCCCTTCTCCACCAGGGCATCGGCGAGCCTGAAGACGTCGCCCGCCCCGATCGTGACCAGCACGGCGCCGGGGGTGAGGCGCCGTGCGAGCACCGCCGCCGCCCGGTCGGCATCGGGAATCCAGCTCACGGCTCGCCCCTCCATCCGGTCCGCCGCCGCCCTCGCGACCATGAGCCCGCTGACCCCCGCCAGCTCCCCGACCGGCTCCTCGCGGGCCGGGTAGACGTCGAGCACCGCCGCCTCGTCCGCAAGCGCCAGCGCTCCCCCGAACTCCTCGGCGAATGCCTTGGTGCGCGAGTAGAGATGAGGCTGGAAGACGGCGATCAGGTGCCGCGGCTCCAGCTCGCGCAGGGCGCTCAGCGCGGCGCGCACCTCCGTCGGGTGGTGTCCGTAGTCGTCGTAGATGCGGGCGCCGTCCCGCTCCCCCCTCAACTCGAGTCGGCGACGGACACCGGGGAAATCCGCGATCGTTCCCGCCGCTGCGACGACGTCCTCACCCGCCAGCTCCAGCCCGGCCAGTGCCGCCCGCGCGTTGAGCAGGTTGTGGCGGCCGGGGACGGAGAGCGCCAGTTGGAGCGGCCCGGGCGAGGAGGCGTCGAAGCGCCCCGCTCGACCTGCGAATCCCTCAAGCACGTCGAGGACCGCCGGCGGCGCGGCGAGGGCCTCCGCGGGGGCGACGAAGCGCGCGAAGGCGCGGCGCAGCTCCGCCACCGATCCCCAGCGGGAGTGGTGGTCCATCTCGATGTTCGTCACCACCGCGACCTCGGGCCTGAGCTCTAGGAAGCTGGCGTCGCTCTCGTCGGCCTCGGCCACCGCCCACTCCCCCTCGCCCCAGCCGGCGTTTGCGACCGCGCCGTCTGGACCCAGGCCCGGCACCTCGCCGCCGATGAAGAAGGCGGGGTCGGCACCGGAGGCGCGCAGCGCCCAGGTGACCATCGCGGCGGTCGTCGTCTTGCCGTGGGTGCCGGCCACCGCGATCAGGCGCTTACCGCCGCACAGCTCCGCGAGCAGCTCACCCCGGTGGCGGACCGAGAGGCCGCGCCGGCGCGCCAGCTCCAGCTCGGGGTTGTCGCTGGCGATCGCAGTCGAGACGACCACCTCCGCCTCGGCGGGCAGGTTCGAGGCGTCGTGGCCGACCGCCACCTCGATCCCGGCGGATCGCAGCCGCTCCATATATGAGGACTCGGCCCGGTCGCTGCCGCCCACCTTTGCTCCCAGCCCCCGGCAGACCAGTGCCAGCCCGCTCATCCCGGCGCCACCGATCCCGATGAAGTGGAAGCGTCGCGAGCCCCAGGTAGCCGACCTGAATTTCGCGCTTCGCTCGTTCGCGCCCATCATCACCGGCGATCTCGCTCACTCGCTCCGCGCTCAGGCGCGGCCCCCAGCACCTCGTCGGCGATGCGGCGGGCGGCATCGGCCATCGCCAGTCCGGCGGAGGCCTCGGCCATCGCCGCCAGCCGTGAGGGGTCCCCGAGGATGTCCGCAACCTCGCCGCTGAGCCGCTCCGTCCTCAGCTCCTCGTCGCGGATCACCCTCGCCGCGCCGGCCCGCTCCATCCAGGCGGCGTTCGCCTCCTGGTGCCCGGCCGCGGCGTGCGGGTAGGGAACCAGCACCGCCGGGCGCCCGGTCGCGGTCAGCTCGAAGATCGAGCCCCCCGCCCGCCCCAGGACGAGGTCGCACGCCGCGAGGCAATCCCCGAGGTTGGGCTCGTAGGCCAACAGCTCGTACCGGTCGCTCGCCGGGGCTCGCTCGAGGCGTCTCCGCAGCTCCTCGAAGTCACGGCGCCCCGCCACGTGCACCACGTGGAAGTCGCGGCCGCCGCGCTCCGCGAAGGCGGCGATCGCGCACTCGTTGATCGAGCGAGCCCCCTGGCTCCCGCCGACGACCAGCAGGCAGCGGGCCTCGGGTGCGATGCCGAAGCGGCGGCGCGCGGCCTCGCGGTCGCCGGCAAGCACCTCCGCCGAGACGGGCCGCCCGGTCACCAGGTAGCGGTCGCCCTCGCGACCCGCGATCGGGAAGGCGAGGCAGACCCGCTGCGCGCGGGGGGCGAGCAGCCGGTTGGCGAGGCCCAGGTGGCTGTCGGCCTCGGTCAGCACCACGGGGACCCGCGCGGCCAGCGCGGCGAGTCCGGCCGGCCCCGCCACGAAGCCGCCGCCGCCCATCACCACGTCGGCGGAGCGGCGCCTGATCACCCGCCAGGCCGCGCCCGCCGCCGCGCCGGCCTCGAGCGCCGCGACAGCCGCCCGCAGCGGATTGCTCCGGTCGATTCCCCGCACCCGCACGAAGTCGATCTCGTAGCCCGCGGCGGGCACCAGCTCGGCCTCGATCCGCTCGCGCGTGCCGAGGAAGCTGACCTCGGCGCCGCTAGCCCGAAGCTCGGCGGCGACCGCGATGGCCGGCACGACGTGACCGGCCGTTCCTCCGGCCGCCACGACCACTCTTGCGACTCCTGGCACCGCTCGATCTGCTCCTTCCGCGTGCGGGCGCGCGTCCGCCCTCGACGACGCGCAGTTTGCCAGCGCGGGCGGTCCCCCCGCGGGCAACGTTGAGGATCAGCCCGACCGCGAACAGCGATACGAGCAGGCTGCTGTTGCCGTAGGAGACAAAGGGCAGCGGGACGCCGGTCAGCGGCGCCAGCCCCATCACCGCGAAGAGGTTGACCGCCGCCTGCACGAGGATCAGCGAGGTCAACCCGGCGACGAGCAGCTTGCCGTACGCGTCCCGCGCCCTCTTCGCCGTCTGCAGGCCGGCGTACCCGAACAGCGAGAAGAGCCCGACCACGCCGACGATCCCGATCAGGCCCAGCTCCTCGCCGATCACCGCGGAGATCATGTCAGTGTGCGCCTCGGGCAGGTAGAAGGCCTTCTGAACACCGTTCCCGATCCCGACGCCGAGGATGCCCCCCGAGCCGAGCGCGATCTTCGCCTGCACGGCCTGGAACCCCGCCCCGGTCGTGTCGCCGCCGGGATCTAGGAAGGAGGTGAGGCGAGCCATCCGGTAGGGCTCGATCACGGTCATCAGCAGCGCGAAGAAGCCGAGCGCAAGTCCGATCAGGGCGAGGTCGCGGAGCCGGGCGCCGGCGGCGATCAGCGTGGCGGCCATGGCAAGGGCGACCACCAGGGCGGTCCCCAGGTCCGGCTCGGCGACGATCAGCAGGGCCGCCGCCCCGACCACCACCAACAGCGGTTTCATCCCCTCCAGCGAGCGCACCCGCTTCGGCCTGCGCGCCAGGATGTCGGCGGCGTAGAGGATCAGCGCCACCTTGGCCAGCTCGGAGGGCTGGATCTGCGCGACGCCGGAGCCGAGCCAGCGGCTGGAGCCGTTGACGCTGGTGCCGGCGACGAGCACGGCGAGGAGCAGGAAGAGCGAGACGGCGAGGATGGCGGGCGTGAGCCGCCGCACCAGCTGCAGGCCGTGGCGCGCCGTGAGGTGCATGAGGAGGAGACCCAGCGCCCCGAAGGCGAGGGTGCGCTTCAGGTAATAGGCGCTGTCGGAGAGACCGCCGTCGCTCAGCACCCGGGTGGTGGAGCTGGCGGAGAAGACCATCACCGCCCCGAAGGCGAGCAGGCAGAGGGTCGCCGTGAGCAACATGTTGTATTCGGCCGGCAGGTTGGCGGCGCGGGAGCGCTTCTTCCTCCTCTTCGCAGCGGCTCCCCTCCTGCCCGGCAGGCGCAGTGCGAGGGCCCGGGCGCTCAACGTAGTCCCTCAACGATCTCGCGGAAGCGATCGCCTCGCTGTTCGAAGCTCTCGAAGGCGTCGAAGCTGGCGCAGGCGGGCGAGAGGAGCACCACCTGCCCTGGGGCTGCTGCAGCGGCGGCGCTGCGCACCGCGTCCTCGAGGTCGGCGCAGCGGTGCAGGGGGACGCCGGCCTCGATCACCGGCGCGAGCTCGGAGGCGAGGCGGTCCGCGGAGGCGCCGATCAGGTAGCAGGCCGCGCAGGTCTCCGTGATCGGCTCGGCCAGCGGCGCGAAGGGCTCGTCCTTCTCGCTGCCGCCGAGGATCGCGTGGACGCCGCCGTCGAAGGTGCGCAGGCCGACCGCAGCCGAGGCGACGTTGGTCGCCTTGGAGTCGTTCACGTAGCGGACGCCGTCGATCTCGGCGACCTGCTCGAGCCGGTGAGGGACGCCCGCGAAGGCGCGCAGCCCCTCGCGCACCGCATCGAGGTCGATGCCCATCGCCAACGCCGCCGCGGCAGCCGCCATCGCATTGGCGACGTTGTGCTCGCCGAGCAGGCCGAGCTCCCCGGCGCTCAGCATGGGCTCGCCGTCGTGGAAGATAGTCCCCTCGGCCAGCGACACCTCGCACTCCCGGCCGGTGCTGCGGCAGAAGGCGACGCGGCGCCCGCAGCCGCCCAGGTCGACGCCGGCGAGGGCGGGATCGTCGGCGTTGTAGACGGCGACGTCGTCGTTGCCCTGATTGGCGAAGATGCGGAGCTTCGCCGCGAGGTAGGACTCGAGGTCCGGGTGGCGATCGAGGTGGTCGGGCGCGAGGTTGAGGAATACCCCGCACTCGGGGGCGAAGGCGGCGCTGTCCTCCAACTGGAAGCTCGAGGCCTCGCAGGCGACGGTGGCGTCCGGCTCAACTTTGCCGACCAGCGAGGAGAGCGGGGTCCCCACGTTGCCGCCGAGAGCGACCGGCTCACCGGCGCTGCGGTAGATCTGGCCGAGCAGCTCGACAGTGGTCGTCTTGCCGTTGGTCCCGGTCACCGCGACGAAGCGGTTGGGGATCGCCCGCCAGGCGAGCTCCAGCTCCCCGACGACCTCGGCGCCGCGCTCCAGCGCCGCAGCGATCACCGGCGCCTCCCGGGGCACGCCCGGGCTCTTGACGACGGTCCGCGTCCCTTCCAGCTGCGCCAGTCCATCCGTATCCAGGACGACTTCGACGCCGGCCCCCGCAAGACCTGCCGCCTCGGCGGGACGACCCGCATCGACCCCGCGAACATCCTCCCCCCGCTCCGCGAGCATGCGGGCGGCGGCGCAGCCCGAGCGCGCTAGTCCAACCACCAGATACGGACCGCCGGGCAGCTTCGGTCGGGGCTTCTTGGGCGGGGGCGCGGACACCCCCCTATCTTCGTGGCCGGTGCCCGCGCCTCCTGTTCAGGCTGCCGCTGCCCAAGCGGCTAATCGCTCTTGAACAGCTCGAAGAACGGCGGGAAGGTGAGCACCAGGCCGATCGCGACCAGCACGACCGTCGCGATGACCACAGTTCGCCACTCGATATCGCGGTCGCGAAGCCCCAGGTGCAGGCCACCCCAACTGACCACGAAGGCGATCGCAGCGAGGCTCGTCTTCCCCGATAGCGGCCCGACCCGTTCGCTCCATTCGAGGAAGTCGTGCACGCCTTCGCTGGCCTCGCTGAGAACCGTCAGCAGGCCGAGGACCAGTGCTCCGAAGCCCGCCGCGAGCATCACTGCGGCCGCGGGGCCGGTCGGCTTCGCCGCTAGCGCTCCAGCCGCCGCTCCCGGCCCTGCCCCGGCCTGCGGTGTGACCTCACTGGGCGTGTCAGGTGTCTCCATCGTGGTCAGCCCCTTCCCTTAGACGGACGCATTCTTGGTGACCAGCGCGCCCAGAATGCCTGCGATAGCGGCGACCGCAAACGCGGCGATGAACAAGCCCATCGCTACCTTCCGCGCCGTCTGGTTCTTGATCAGGTCAGTTCGGTAGTAGAGGACGATGAAGGCGGCGGCGGTCGCAAGCAGCGGCGCCAGCCAGGCAACGTGCTCCTTCCACTCGAAGGCGAATTCATGCCAGTCCGCGGTGTCAGGGTCCTCCAGGAGCACCGATCTGGGGCTGTCGGGCGTGTCTTCTCGGTACCAGGGGTAGACGATCCATGTGCCGGTGATTACCGTCGCCCAGGCGATCGCCGCCATCGCCGTCGTCCCGGCCACCAGCCTGCGCATCCGCTCCGTCAAGCCGGTGTCGGTTATCAGACCCGGTTTGAGGCTGTAGAGCCCGGCGAGGCCGCCCGCGAAGGCGAGCAGAAAGCCGCCACCGAGGATGAGGCCGTGGATGAGGGCCCAGAACTCACGATTGCTCAGATCCATACCGTCTCCCGTGTCGCCTGTTGCAGCCACCCTCTCTCCCGGACTGAGCCCTGTCAAGGCGAGAACTGGAACTTGCGTTTCAGCGGCGGGATCAGCCGGACGCTTCCCGGGGCGGCCTAGCGGCCGATGGACTGCTGGTACAGCGTGAAGCCGATGCCCGAGCAAACGGCGGCGATGATCCAGAAGCGGAGCATGATCTTCACCTCCGACCAGGCCATCATCTCGAAATGGTGGTGCAGCGGCGCCATCAGCAGGACGCGGCGGCGGAAGGCTTTGAAGGCGAACACCTGGACCGCGACGGAGAGGGCCTCGATCACGAAGATGCCGCCGATGATGATCAGCAGGACCTCGGTCTGGGTCATCACCGCGAGGGCGCCGATCGCCCCGCCGAGCCCGAGCGAGCCCGTGTCCCCCATGAAGAT
>DASUUD010000103.1:0-2244 GCA_036374255.1 Solirubrobacterales bacterium
GGTCAACCCGAAGACGGTGATGGGGGCCTCGAAGGCGATGGCCGAGTGGATCGTCCAGGCCGCCGGGGAGAAATACCCGGAGACGCGGTTTGCCTCGGTCCGGTTCGGCAACGTCCTCGCCTCTTCCGGCAGCGTGGTCCCGATCTTCCGCAGCCAGATCGAGCGTGGCGGCCCGGTCACGGTGACGCACCCGGAGATGACCCGCTACTTCATGACCATCCCGGAGGCGGTGCAGCTGGTGATCCGGGCCGGAGACATCGGCGCCGGCCGCGGCGAGGTCTTCGTCCTCGACATGGGCGAGCCGGTGAAGATCGTCGATCTCGCCAGCAACATGATCCGCCTGGCCGGCTACGAACCGGGAACCGACATCGCGGTCGAGTTCACCAAGCCCCGGCCGGGCGAGAAGCTGCACGAGGAGCTCGTCGGCAGCGGCGAGACCCTGCACCCGACTGCGGCCAAGCGGATCCACCGCGCGGTGCGGGAGACGCCGCTCGACCCGGATTGGGTCGAGGCGACCCTGAACTCACTCGAGCACTTGGTCATGGCCGGCGACGAGGCGAATCTCGCGGAGCGCGTCGTCGCTCTGATCACCGCCCCCGGGGGCGACGCGGCGGCGGTCAGCTGAGAGGCATCGGGCCTCTGCGACGGGTAGCCTCTCGCAGCCACTCCCTTGGAGCTGATCAAGGAAATCGGTGCCTTTGCGGGCTTGGTCGCCTTTATAGGCCTGGCCGTGCTGGCGCTGCTCTCCTTCAGCCAGGGCCGGGACCTTCGCCGCCTGCGCGAGTGGGCGGGCTCGGCGCCTGAGCGGGACACCGAGCGCAAGGAGGCGACCTCGGCGGTCGCCGCACAACGGGCTGAGGAGCTGCGCAAGCTGGAGGAGGCCCGCACCGCCGAGCGCCAGGCAGCGGATTTGCGTGAGGACCGCCGACGCCGCCGCGAGGGCGGCCTGCCCGAACTGACCCGCACGGAGCGGCTGCGCGAATGGTTCGCCTCCAGCGGCTCATGGCTCGCCGAGCCCCGCTACCTGGGTGCCCTCCTCGCGGTCCTGCTGGTGGTCGGAGGGGGTGTCGCCTTCGCGCTGCTCCAGGGATCGGACGAGGCAGGCGGAGGCAAAGGCGGCAAGGCCGGCCGCGCTGCGCCGGCGGCGCCGAGCCCGAGCGAGATCGAAGTCACGGTGCTGAACGGCACCGCCGTCCCAGGCCTCGCCGCCACCTACGGCGACATGGTCGAGCGCAAAGGCTTCAAGCTGGGGGCGGTCACCAACAGCACGACCAGCTTCGCCGACAGCGTCGTCATGCATGAGCCCGGAAGCGCGCCGGAGGCGCGCCGGGTTGCCAACTCACTGGCGATCTCGGAAGTGCAGCCGATGACGTCCGACATCACCGCCGTATCGGGAGGGGCGCCCGTCTCGGTCGTGATCGGCGAGGACAATGCCTCGTCGGCCGGTTAGGGCCAGCGCGGTTGTCTTCGCGCTCCTGGTCATCGCCACGGTCGCGGCCTTCGCCTGGTCGCAGCGGCTCAAGCGGGACCCGCTGGTGTTGGATCGGGTCACCTTCGGGACGCCGGCCAGCCGCGCCTTCACGCCGAACGGCGACTGCCGCTTCGACCGCATCCGGATCCGCTTCCGCGTAACCCGCTCCGACCGCGCCCACGTGCAGGTCATTAAGCCCGGTGGGAAGCTCATCGTCACCCTGGCCCGCGACCGCTACCTGAAGCGCTACCGCTTCTTCACCTTCTACTGGGACGGTCGCGTCCGCAACGACGGCCTCGCTCCGCCCGGCCGCTACAAGCTGCGGGTCAAACTGCTCGGGCAGGACCGCACGCTGGTGCCCGGCGGAGTGATGCGGCTGCACGAGGCGCCGAGGCGTCCGACACCCGGCTGCGACCCCCCCGGGGTGCAGCGTTGAGCGACCTCCTCGCCGGCGCGGGCATCCTGGTCGCCGCAGCTGCCGCAGCCGCGGCGATCCTCTCTCCGCGCGGACGCGGCCACGCGATCGCTCTCTTTGTCGCCCTCCTGCTCTGCCCGATCCTGATCCTCGCCGACCAGTGGAATTCGCCCCAGATCATCGACCTCCGCGACGACCCCGCCTACCTCGCCGCCCTCGCCGCAGCTGCGGCAGCCGCGGCGGCTGTGCTCGCGGCAGTCTTCAGTCGCTGGCCGATCGTCCTACCCCTCGGGATCGTCTTCGCCCTCCCCTTCCGCATTCCCCTCGAGTCCGGCGGGGACACGGCGAACCTGCTGGT
>DASUUD010000104.1:0-2133 GCA_036374255.1 Solirubrobacterales bacterium
ATGATCTCCTCGCAAAGACCCGACGGAACGGAGGAGTGCATGCGCCGCCTGAACTTCTTGCAGGACGAGCCCTGGGATGAGGTGGAGGACGACAAGCGCGTGCGGTGGTTCGGGCACCCGTTCGGGGCAGATCACCTCGGAGCGTCGCTGATCGAGTACCTGCCGCAGGCACCAGGAGGTCCGATGCACATGCACTACGGCGTCGAGGAGATGTTCTTCGTCCTCGGTGGGACGCTGACCGTCCGCACGCCAGAGGGAGAGGAGGAGTTATCACCCGGCGACGTCGTCTACTTCCCGGAAGGCCGGGACGGGCTGCACACCTTCTCGAACCCCACGGATGCGCCTGTGAGGATGCTTGGCATCTCGACCAAGCGGTTCCCAGATGTCGTCGCCTACCCGGAGCGGGGAGTTGCCTGGGTGGCGACACGCCATCCTGAACGCCCGGTAGCAGAGGGCGGCGACGAAGGAGTCATCGCCCGCTTTGACTTGCCACGCGGAGAGTGAAGCTCGCCGCGGCTGGTCAAGCGACATTCCGCAACTCACTGTCATTCTCGGCTGACGGTGGCGTCCGGCGTGCGCAAGAGGCTCGGGTCGGCGGCGGCTGACTCCATTCCGGACTGTCGGTTGTGGCCGACTTGCCAGCGTTGTGTCGCCGCCGCCTTCCCGAGACCGTCGAGCGTGACCTGATAGGAGCTTGGCAGCTGCCTCGAGTGAGGCCTGTCCGCTCGCCGGTCGCCCCCAACGGTGGGAGGCGATCTGAATGATCGTGATCGGAGTGGACGTGCACAAGCAGTCGCTGACGGCTGCTGCCGTGGACGAGACCGGACGGCTGTTGGCCGAGCGGACGATCGCTGGCGGCGAGGATGGGCTGCTCGCCTGGGCGGCGGCGTTGCACGCTGAGCGGCTCTGGGCGGTCGAGGACTGCCGCCACGTGACCGGGGCGCTCGAGCGCGAGCTTGTCGCGGCCGGCGAGCGGCTGGTGCGGGTGCCGCCGAAGCTGACCGCGCCGGAGCGCCGCGCCGGCCGCAAGCGCGGCAAGTCGGACGCGATCGACGCGCTCGCCGCCGCCAGGGCAGCGTTGCGCGAGCCCAACCTTGATCGGCCGCGGCCGGGCGAAGAGCGCATGCGGGAGTTGAAGCTGCTGGTGGTGCATCGTGATGATCTCGTCGACGAGCGCCGCCGAGCCCAGCAGCGGCTGCGTTGGCATCTGCACCAGCTCGACTCCACCCTGACGGTCGCGCCCGGCGCGCTCGATCGGGCGATCCAGCTTGAGCGGGTCGGCCGCTGGCTCGCCCGCCGCGAACAGAGCGTGCAGGTGCGGATCGCCCGTGATCTCGTCGCCCGCTGCCGCTCCCTCGGTCGCGCGATCGGGGAGCTCGAACGCGAGCTGGCGACCCTCACGGCACAGACCGCGCCCGCCCTGCTCGAGCTTCCCGGCTGCGGTGCGCTCACCGCCGCCAAGCTGCTCTGCGAGATCGGCCCGATCGAACGCTTCCAGACCGACGCGCAACTGGCCCGCCACGGCGGCGTCGCACCGCTCGAAGCGACACGGTGAGACTCCGACTGACGTGTCCGCCTCGAGGGGGTACCCTGCTCCGGGCTCCCCTCCATCGCGAGTAGGGGTCGCTGCTCAGGCTCTCTTGTGAAGCGGTCTCGGAGCGGCGGGTCAGAGTCGGGTCGGATCTGCCCGCATCCAGCGGATGCCTGCCTCGCTGCGCCGATCGTGACCCGTGGCCGATCGGCCTGGCGGGGCGCGGGCACCGCGCGGCGGGGCGCGAGCGCGCGGCCGCCACGGCCGGCCCACCTGGAAGGACGCTCGAAGCAGAGAGCCTCGACGGCGCTCTCGTCACGGGCTTCTGAGTCTTTGCCCCCGGGACGAGACTCCCACTGACGCCGGGCGTCGGCGGGTACCCAGCCCGGCCTCCCCTCCTGCGTTATTGGGCGGTCGAGGAGGCCGTCATCGATGCGCCTCGTGACGTTGGATCATAAGTTGCTCAGGCGCCCCGAATCATCCGGAAGCCTGTCCCCTCCTTAAGCCCGCGATGAGGAGCGGTCCGGGGGTGAGACCCTCGATCGGATGCCGTCTCACTCGGTCGCGTCGTGCTGCAGGCGGCGGATACGGGTGGTGGCGAC
>DASUUD010000105.1:0-5383 GCA_036374255.1 Solirubrobacterales bacterium
CGAGCAGCGCGATCAGCAGCAGCATCACCAGGGTGACGGCGAGCTGCAGCGGACGCAGCTTCCAGAAGGGCCGTCCCTCCTCCTGCTCATAGATGATGTTGGAGGCGCGGATGAAGGCCCCGATGTAGCTGGAGGCCGACCAGAGGGCCAACGCCAACCCTGTGATCAGCGCTATCCCGGCGGTGCCGCGGTTCGAGGTGATCGATTCGATCGGGCCCGCAAACGTCTCGGCGGCCGACGACGGGCCGATTTCGGTGACGATGTCGGTCAGCGTTTCCGTGGTCGATTCGGGGTCGCCGATCAGGCCGAGCAGCGAGACCAGGACGATCAGCGACGGGAAGAGGGCGAGCAGCCCGTAGTAGGTGAGAGCCGCCGCCCAGTCCATGAGGTTGTCCTCGCCGAACTCGGTGAAGGTGCGCTTGACGGTGGCGAGGAGGCTGTCCTCACCACTCGCGCCGGTCGGTCGGTGGTCCCGTCGCGCCGCGTCGCTGCGGCTGTCGCCTGCGCGCTCGGTGTTCCTGTCGTTGCGGGCTCTGATTGCCATGTTCCCTTCCAGTGACGGAGATCAATATCTGACCCCGTCACCGTGTTTTGCCCGCTCAGACACCCGGCTAAACCGTCGCCCACCGTCCCGAGGAACGCGATCAGTCCGTGCGCGACGCCGCACCCTGTACGGTGCCGCCGAGGCGAACATGAGAGCGTTGATCCAGCGGGTGAGCCAGGCGGCGGTCGACGTCGAGGGCGAGCGGGTCGCCCAGATCGGTCCGGGGATGCTGGTCCTGCTCGGCGTGCGTCGCGGCGATGGCCCCGAGGAGGCGGACCGGCTCGCCGACAAGGTGCGGGCGCTGCGGATCTTCGACGACGACGAGGGGCGCATGAACGAGCCTCTGGGTGATCGGGAGGCGCTCTGCGTCAGCCAGTTCACCCTCTACGGCGATGCCCGCAGGGGGAATCGACCCAGCTACACGGACGCGGCGCCGGCCGAGGAGGCCGAGCCGCTGTACGAGCGATTCTGCGAGCGCCTCGGCGCCAAGCGGGGGGTGTTCGGGGCGTGCATGGGCGTCGCCCTCGTCAACGACGGCCCGGTCACCCTGATGGTCGAGGTATGAGAAGGACCGGGCCCGCTCCGGGCCCGGTCCTGTTGCTATCGATCGCCGCCGCGCTCAGGTGCCGCGCGGATGCGGCGAACTCCCGCCGATGTGCAGGCTCTCCAGCACCCTCGGGATGTAGAGGAGGCCGGCGACTCCGACCACGACGTAGACGATGTCGGTGAGCGTGCCGCTACCGAAAACGTCCGCGATCACGTTGGTGTCGAACAGCCCGACCATCCCCCAGTTGAGAGCGCCGAGAACCATGACCACAAGGGCAACGGGCTCGAACCGCCTGATCGTCTCCATTTTCTCCTCCTCGGAGATAATGCGGATAGTTACGAACTAACTACCCCGCGGCCGGCTCCCCGGTTACGCATCCTCGGGAATACTCGGCCGGTGGGCGCAGGCGTGCAGATCCGGGAGGCCACCGAGTCCGACGCAGTGCAGGTCGCCGAGCTCTGGACGGAGGCATACGTGACGCTCAGCGTCGGCGGCAGGAGCGAGTCCTACAGGGCCGCGGACTTCTTCGCCTCCGCCCGCGCCGGCGAGGTCCTCGTCGTCGACGCAGAGGAGGGGATCGCCGGCGCCGTCGTCCTGCTCGGACCGGAGGCGCCGCAGCGCGCCGAGGCGCGCGAGGGCGAGGCGGAAATCGCCCGCCTTGCGGTGGCGGCCACGGCTCGCCGCGGGGGGATCGGCCGGGCCCTGGTCGAGTTCTGCGAGCAGCGCGCCCGCGCCGCCGGCTGGCGGTCGATCGCCCTCTGGAGCCGCCCCGGCCAGGTCGAGGCCCACCGCCTCTACGAGTCGCTTGGCTACCGCCGCGTTCCGGAGCGCGACTCGACCGACGCCACCGGGCACAGGCGCCTCGTCTTCCGGCGCGAGCTCGAGCTCGGGGCCGAGCAAGGACTCCCGGAGTCCCGACCGGGGCCCGACCGCACATAGACTCCGCGCCGTCATGGCGCGGGGTGATTTCTGGGCATCGCCGTTCGGCATTCTCTACAGCGCCTACATGGAGCGGCCCCGCCTCAGCCGCCTGATCGCGCGGACGGTCTGGGGCGGAGACTCGGCGCCCTACTACGAGAGCATGAAGGCGCTCGCCGAGGTCCCGGACGGCGGGACGATCGTCGATTGCCCCTGCGGCGCCGGACCGGTCTTCCGAGCGCTCCCGGCAGGAGGCTCGGTGCGCTACGTGGGCGTCGACCTCTCCCCCACGATGCTGCGGCGGGCTCGAAGGCAGGCCGAGCGACGAGCCCTCGGTGAGATCGAGCTGATCGAAGCCGATGCCTGCGAGATACCGCTGCCGTCGCAGTGCGCGGACCTCTTCCTCTCCTACTGGGGCCTGCACTGCTTCGAGGATCCGGCGGCGTCGCTGCGCGAGGCCGCCCGAGTCCTCAGGCCCGGCGGCCGCCTGGTCGGGGCGTCCTTCATCCGCGGCAGCGAGACCCTCAGACAGCGCTTCCTGATCCGCCCACACGTCGGCGACTTCGGGTCGATGGGAGACGAGGACGAGATGCGAAGCTGGCTGCAGGAGGCGGGCTTTGTCCTCACGGTTGCCCAGCGCCGCGGGACCATGTGGTACTTCGACGCGAGGTCCGCGTCAGCCTGACGCCTGCACTCAGCCGCCCTCGCCCAGGGCCTCATCGATGAACGGCGCGAGCAGCTCCCCGGTCGCCGCGGCGGTGGTCTCCGGCGACTCGCTCGGCGCGGTGACGTGGCTGATCGCGAGGCGGACCAACGCTTCGGCCAGCAGCTTCGCCTTCGCCTTCGGCGCCTGCGGCCAGCCGTCCTCGATCACCGCGGTGAGTCGGGCGGTCGCCCAGTGCACGACGGGCATGCCCTGGGTGGTGACGAAGGGCAGCATCCCCCCGGTGCCGTCGTCGCTGAGCAGGACGCGCACCAACGGGTCCTCGCGGGCCGCGTTGAGGAAGGCCTCGAACGCCGCCCGTACCGCGGCGCGCGCGTCGTCGAGGTGCTCGCGCACCGCCGCCTCGACGCCGTCGAGGAAGTGTTCGCCCTCGTGGATCACGAAGGCCTGGGCGAACTCGTCGCGGCTGCCGAACTCCTTGTAGAGGGTCTGCCGGCTGACCCCGGCCGCGGCGGCGACGTCGGCCATCGTGACCTCCGACCAGGTTCGCTGCTCGAGCTCGTCGCGGGCGGCCCTGAACAGCGTCTCGCGCAGCAGTTGCCGCGCCGCGACGGCGTAGGGTGCTCGCTCCGGGGCGGTCGACATCGCGGCCATATTTCTACGGCTCCGGCCGGAGGCCTACCCGACCGGCTCGAAGTCGATCTTGTCGCGGACGCCGCAGTCCGGGCAGTGCCAGTCGTCGGGGACCTCGTCCCAGGGGGTGCCCGGGGGGAAGCCCTCGCGCGGGTGGCCGGCCTCCTCGTCGTAGGTGTAGCCGCAGCTGGGGCAGCGCCACGCGCTCACGCCAAGGCCTCGCGTTTCGCCGTGCCTCCGTAGCGGGCGAGGATGCGCTTGCGTGCCCGCGGGGCGATGTTGCAGCGGGTCACGTCGCCGCCGTAGTGGGCGATCAGCTTCGGGTCCATCACCCGCCGCCAGAGCGGCGACATCCAGGCGAGGACGATCATCCCCGCGTAGCCGGTCGGCAGCTGCGGCGCCTCGTCGACGTGGCGCAGCGCCTGGT
Organism: Solirubrobacterales bacterium; assembly: GCA_036374255.1. Classification (GTDB taxonomy): domain Bacteria; phylum Actinomycetota; class Thermoleophilia; order Solirubrobacterales; family 70-9; genus VRUE01. The sequence goes on from DASUUD010000105.1 coordinate 3,734, forward strand.
AGCGCCTGGTCGGGTAGGCGTGGTGGTCGCTGTGCCGCTGCAGGTGGAAGAGGAGGACGTTGGAGGCGACGTTGTTGCTGTTCCAGCTGTGCTCGGCGCGGCAGCGCTCGTAGCGCCCGTCCTCGCGCTTCTGGCGAAGCAGCCCGTAGTGCTCGAGGTAGTTGACGACCTCGAGCAGCGAGAAGCCGAGCACGCCCTGGATCAGCAGGTAGGGCAGGACGACCGGCCCGAAGAAGATCGCCAGGGCGGCGAACAGCGCCGCGGTCATCGCCCAGGCGGTGAGGATGTCGTTGTGCCATGACCACTGCGACTTGCCTAGGCGGCCGAGCCGCTCGGCTTCGATCCCCCAGGCGGAGCGCAGGCTGCCGACCACGGTGCGCGGCAGGAAGGCCCAGAAGCTCTCCCCCAGGCGGGCGCTGGCCGGGTCCTCGGGTGTGGCGACGCGGACGTGATGGCCGCGGTTGTGCTCGATGTAGAAGTGTCCGTAGCCGGTCTGCGCCAGCGCGATCCGGCTCAGCCAGCGCTCCAGGCTCTCCCGCTTGTGGCCCAGCTCGTGGGCGGTGTTGATCCCGATGCCGCCGACGACACCCATCGTCAGGGCGAGGCCGATGCTCTCCGCCACCGAGAGGTTGCCGCTCGCCCACAGGTAGGAGGCGAAGACGAGGCCGACGTACTGAATCGGCACGAACAGGTAGGTGACCCAGCGGTAGTAGCGGTCCTGCTCGAGCCATTTGAGGATGCTGTCGGGCGGGTTGCTCGGGTCCAGCCCGATGAGGATGTCGAGGATGGGGAAGATCACGAAGATGATCACCGGGCCCGTGAACCAGAAGACGCTCCATCCGGTCAGCTCCACCGAGCCCCAGGCGATGAACGGCGCCATCGGGATGATCAGGCCGAGCAGCCACGCATAGCGCTTGGCGTCCCGCCAGGTGGCCGGATTGAGCTCGATTTCATCGCCCTGCGCGTGGGTGTGCGAATGCGCCGCTGCCTCCACCTTGCCTCCTTGTCAGTTGCTCGCCATACGTCTCAGCTGTTGACAATTTAACGGCTTTTGTCAATTGCGGCAACATACCGAAGTCATCTGTCGAAGGCCGGCCGCAGCGCCTGCGCGAGTCGGCGCCGGGGCTAGATTTTCAGCAGGACCAGGGTGTTGAGCACGAAGAGGATCGCGAAGAAGATCGTGGCGCGATCCAGGTTGCGCTCGACCATCGAGCCGCCGCCGAAGGAGCTGCCCCCGCCGCCGATCCCGAAGGCGCCCGAGAGCCCGGCGTCTTTCCCCGAGTGCAGGAGCACCAGGAAGATGAGGATGCCGGCGATCAGCACCTGAACGACTGCGAGAAGCGCGAACATGCTGTGGTAAGTCTAGCCGTGCCTCGCCCTCTCCGGGCTGCCGTTGCCCCTGGCGAGGATCTCGACCGCCTCGCTGCGCAGCTCCGCGTCGAGCAGGGCGAAGTCCTCGTCGGAGAGCTTGCCCGCCGCGTGATCCAGCTCGGCGTCCCGGATCTCGCGATACTTCGCCTCCTTCTGGGCCTCCAGCTCTGTGTCGCGGGTGGGCCGGCGGCGAGTCGAGCGCCCGGGCCAGACAGCGATCAGCGCTCCCGCGAGCGCGATCAGGCTGCCGACCCACAGCCAGGTGACAAGCGGATCGAC
>DASUUD010000106.1:0-2259 GCA_036374255.1 Solirubrobacterales bacterium
TCACAACCCGGGCGCTGCGTCGGTGCGCCGTCAGGCGTTGGCGACGGAGAGCAGATAGAGCCCGAAGCAGGTGAAGGCGACCATCACGGCGAGCATCCAGTACTGCGAACGGGCGGCCTGACGGTAGTCGCCCCAGTAGGCGGTGGCCCGGTCGTGGGCGAGGGTGAGCCCGGTGACGTGCCCGACGACCAGGACCCCCACCTGCACGTACCAGATCGCGTTCGCGCTCAGCACCCTGTAGTCGATCCCTCCCGAGGCGGTGCCGAACAGGTCCGTCGTCCCGGTGCCGAGCGGGTCGGAGAGCAGGTAGGTGAACTGGGCCTGCTCCTGGAAGACGAAGAGGCTGAAGTAGTGGGCGGCGAGGTAGGCGAAGGCGATCGGGATCAGCGTGTGGGCGAATCCCCAACGCAGTTTCTCCAGTGACGGGGCCCCGGTCACGCTCGCCATGCCCCGTACGCCGATCAGATAGACGAGCCCGATGCCGGCGACGCAGAGCAGCATGAAGATCGTGCCGCTGATCCGCTGCGCCGCCACGTTGCCGAACCCGATGTCGAGCAGCCATTCCCAGACCTGTTCGATCCCGCCCTGGAAGGCCCCCTCCTGGGCGCCGTCGAAGGTGGTCGTCCCGATCGAGGCGATCACGACCGCGGCGGAGCCGGGGACGGTCGCCCACCCGGTCGCCGCCGAGAGCGGCCTCCTCACACCGAGCCGGCCCTCCTCCGAGCCGAAGGCGCCCAGCCTGCCGAACATGCCGAAGTAGACGGAGAAGGTCTCTCCCCGGTCACACCACTCCTCCACCCCGAAGACCGCCATCATCGCCAGGGTGTAGACGGTGTAGATCAGCGCCGCTATCGCTGTCGTGTGCGGCGAGAGGCCGACCGCGACGCCGCTGCTCGCCCCGTAGACGACCTCGAGCCAGACGAAGCCGAGCAGGCCGATCACGGCCGGCCAGCGCCCCAGCGCCTCGGGATAGGCGAGATGGACGGGCCGCTGCCCCGCCAGAGCCGTGAACATCCCCCCCACCGCTCGTCCCACCGCCCGCCAGGGATTGAACGGCCTGAAGACGTCGCCCAGCAGAATGCTGAACAGCGGGAGGCCGAGCCAGACCGTGACGAAGACGAAGGTGAGCGCGAAGTTGCGATCGGGGGCCTCGGTGCCGCGCAGCCCGGCGTACACCGCGACTCCCAGCAGGAACACGCCGATCGCCCCGCACACGACCTGGGTTGGAAGGCCGAGCGCGAGGCGCGAGAGCCAGGGCTGCAGCGGCCGCCATCGCTGCCGCTCGAAGCGGGGCTCGCGCCAGGCGACCGAGAGGGCGAAGAAGGAGACGATCAGGACGATCGACGCCCCCCAGGCGAAAAGCCAGGCCGGGATCGGCAGGTCCTGCCGGGAGACCAGCGCGTGCGCGTACGGGAGGAAGCTCACGGGTTGACGCGCAGCTCCCCGATTTCCACGCCCCGCCTCTCCAGCTCGATCTCGAAGATTCCTTCGATGTCGGCAGTGAACGAGAGGGAGACCGAGCCGCCGGCCGGCACCTCTCTGCTCAGGTCATAGCCGTGGACGTGCACCTCGTCGGCGACGTCGGAATGGACGCTGAGGTAGACGAGGTTCCCGACGTCGTACTCCAGCTCGGGCGGATCCCCCACCGGCTCGCCGCCGCGAACCACGATCGTCTTGGGCTTTGGTCCGGCGGGCGTCGTCTTGCCGGATTCCTGCTCCGTCCGGCTCGAGGGCGCGGTCTCCTGGGCCGCGGTCGTGTCCCCGTTGGATGTGTCGTCGTCGCCCCCGCAGGCGGCCAGGGCGACGGCCGTCGCGGCCGTCGCGGCCAGGGCGCAAATCGGTCTGATCCTCATCGAAGTGTCATCCTCCTTTCGAGATCGGGTCGTGGCGCGGCAGCCGAATGGTTCCTCGGCGCGCGCATGCTGCGCATCCGACCTTCACCCCCCAAAGAGGGGGTGAAAGTCCGATGACGACTAGGCCCGGGGCGGGGCTCGACCCGAGAGCGAGAAGGCGAGCAGCAGGCCGCCATGAACAGCGTGGCACTCGGGCAACGGCGGCCGCAGTGCGTCGATCTCGGCTGAGGCGACCCCCCTGGCTCGCGAAGCGATCCGCTCAGCGAGTCGCATCGCCGCCTCGCAGCCCGGATAGAAGCCGAACAGCAGCGAGACGACGAGGAGAAGCAGGGGCACCACCGGCAACAGGACCCCGAGCGAGCCGTGCAGGTGGGCGGCGACCAGCGCCAGGCCGCTGAGCGCGACC
>DASUUD010000107.1:0-3570 GCA_036374255.1 Solirubrobacterales bacterium
GTGCTCGCCTCCTTCAACGTCGAGGAGTTCGGCACCGAGCGGGTCGCCCGCCTGACGCGCGAGGAGATCGACGCGCGGCTCGCCTCGCTGCACGCGATGACCCAGTTCGAGCCGCTGCCCGCGCCTGCCGAGTAGCTGCACCGACGCCGCTTTAACGTTCACCGAACAGTCACGGGCAGGAAGGCCAAGCTGCGATACTGAATCTCCAGTAGCCAACGAAGCTCGAGGAGGGGTGATGGCCACCGAGCAGCAGACGACAGACGCAGCCGCTGGCGGCGAGGTCGCCACCGGCTCGGAGAGCCTTACGGTCACCGACAACCGGACCGGGCGCACCTACGAGCTGCCGATCAGCGACGGCACCGTGAAGGCGATGGACCTGCGCCAGATCAAGGTGTCGGAGGACGAATTCGGCCTGATGGCCTACGACCCGGCCTTCACCAACACCGCTTCCTGCCGCTCCGCGATCACCTACATCGACGGCGAGGCCGGGGTCCTCGAACACCGTGGCTACTCGATTGAGCAACTCTGCGAGCGCTCCACCTTCCTCGAGGTCGCCTACCTACTGATCTTCGGCGAGCTGCCGACCGGCCCCCAACTCGACCGCTGGGAGTTCGACATCACGCACCACACGTTCGTCCACGAGGATCTGAAGCAGCTCTTCGAGGGGTTCCGCTACGACGCGCACCCGATGGGCATGCTGCTGGCGGGGGTCGGGGCGCTCTCCACCTTCTACCCGGCGGCCAAGCAGATCGACGACCCCGAAGAGCGCTACATGGCGGCGGTGCGGTTGATCGCCAAGGTGCCGACCCTGGCCGCCTTCTCCTACCGCCACAGCATGGGGCTGCCGTACGTCTATCCCGACAACGACCTCAACTTCGCCGAGAACTTCCTCTCGATGATGTTCAAGAAGACCGAGGTCTCCTACGAGCCCGACCCCCGGCTGGCGCGGGCGCTCGACGTCCTCTTCATCCTTCACGCCGACCACGAACAGAACTGCTCGACCAACGCAGTGCGCGGCGTCGGGTCCTCGGGCGTCGATCCCTACTCGGCCGTGGCTGCCGGTGTGGCGGCGCTCTATGGGCCGCTGCACGGCGGCGCCAACGAGGCGGTGCTGCGGATGCTGCGACGGATCGATTCGGTGGACAACATCCCCGGCTTCCTGGAGCGGGTCAAGGCCCGCGAGGAGAAACTGATGGGCTTCGGCCACCGCGTCTACAAGAACTACGACCCGCGGGCGCGGATCATCAAGCAGCACATGGAGGAGGTCTTCGAGGCGACCGAGTACAACGCGTTGGTGGAGATCGCCCGCGAGCTGGAGAAGCGGGCGCTCGACGACGAGTACTTCACCTCGCGCAAGCTCTACCCGAACGTCGACTTCTACTCGGGGATCATCTACGAGGCGCTGGAGATCCCCACCGAGATGTTCACCGTTATCTTCGCCATTCCCCGCACGGCCGGCTGGATCGCGCAGTGGATGGAGATGAACGACGATCCCGAGCAGAAGATCGCACGGCCTCGCCAGGTTTACACCGGCGAGCGCGAGCGCGACTATGCCCCCACGGAGGTGCGCCAGGGTCCCGAGAAAATCGTCGGGCCCCCCGCGCGGCGGCCCAAGCGTCCGCGCCGCGGCGCCTGAACACCGCGGCCGCGTCCACACCCTCCCGTCCCGTGGCCCGCTGGAAGCTGACGATCAGGCATGGATCCGACGTGTCGCACGCGAGTTTCGACGACCTGGGGGAGGCGGTGGCCGAGATGCGGCGCCGGGCACTGGACATCCGGGCGGGAGGGCCGCCGGGGAAGGTCTCGATGATTCGTGAGTGGGGCCCCGCCGACCTGGTGCAGGCGCGCCTCCAGCTCTCTGGCAGGGGGTTTCTTCGCAGGTCGGTGGCAGGGGTTGACGTGCGCGGTGACGGCACCTTCATGCCGTTCCGCGGAGGCATCCGCCGGGAGGAGCTCGATCCGACCGACTACGACACGCCGTTCGACCTGGTGCGCGAGACTCTCGAGGGCAGCCGCTGAGGCGCTGCCCGCTTTGACCCCTCTATAGCGTGGTCAAGATCGGAAGTGTGACCGCGATGAGCGACGAGACGACGGAGATACCCAAGGGCAGCTACGCGGCCGGGCGGCGGGTCAAGCTGCCCTCCGGCGCCGAACCACCGTTCACGGTCTTCATCAACGGGATCGAACAGCGGGAGGGGGACGACTACCACGTGCGCGCCGGCGAGATCGTCTTCACGCGGGACATCATCAAGGAGAAGGTCGGGACGGGCCGCTGGCTGGCCATGTACCTTGGCCTCTTCGGCACCTACCGCAAGAACGAGACGATCGACCTCCAGTACCACCGCCAGGGCAAGGTCGAATTGAGGTCGGACCTGGCGGTCAGCCCCGACTGAGGGTCGGCGCGGCTTCCGGTGTTCGTTGTCCGTGCCCGGAACGGATAAGGAACACCGGAACGGTCAGTCGAAGACGTAGAGCAACAGGAAGGCGATCAGCGCGAAGGCGAGCACGCCGGCCTGCAGCGGCCGGTCGCCGACGACGATCGCCGCCGTGGAGCGGTCGTCGGCTCGGTCGTAGATCAGGTAGAGGTAGCGGAAGATGCAGTAGACGACGGGAGGGATCGTCCACATCATCGCGTTGCCGACCAGGGGCGAGTCGACGGCGTAGATCGAGTAGCTGATCACGGTCCCGGTCGTGACCAGGGCCACCATCTGGTCGAGGAAGGGCAGCGAGTAATGCTCGAGCACGGGGCGGCTGGTCGTGCCTTCGTGCAGCTCGGAAACCGCCTCCTGGCGGCGCTTGGTGACGCCGAGGAACAGGGCGAACATGCCGGTGCAGAGGATCAGCCATTCGGAGGCGTGGGCATCGACCGCGCTGGCGCCGGCCGCCACGCGCAGGATGAAGAGGCCGGCCAGGGTCATCACGTCGACGATCACCAGCTGCTTGAGGCCGAGGCTGTAGGCGACCTGGGCGATCCCGTAGCCGACCACCATCAGGCCGACCTCCCAGTTCACGGTGGCGAAGGCGAGGCCGACCGCGCCCGCCGCCAGCAGCGGCGAGATGGTCATCGCCGCACCCTCGGAGAGCTCGCCGGCCGCGAGCGGGCGGTACCGCTTCTTCGGGTGCTTGCGGTCGAGCTCGACGTCGACCAGGTCGTTGACGTAGTAGCCGGCGCTGGATATCCCGCAGAAGGCGATGAAGGCGAGGGTCGCCTCCAGCACCGCTCCGGCGTCCGTGAACTTCCCCGAGAAGAGCAGGCCGGCGAAGACGAAGACGTTCTTGATCCACTCCTGCGGCCGCCCTGTCTTGATCGCGGCCCGTAGCGGCGAGCGGCGCGGAACGACGGGCTCGGCCCCGCCGTCGGGCTGCTCCGCCTGGACCGTCGGCTGTTCCGAAGTGATGGTTTCCATCAGGAGAGGCGCTCGGCGACCGGGGGACGGAGCCGGGCGGGGGGTCAGTCGCGAAGGGTAGCGCCGCGGGGCGTTCGAGCTCCCTTCAGGGCTCGACCAGCACGCCGGGATTCATGGTCGCGGCGGGGTCGAGCTCCCTCTTGGCCGCCCGCAGCGCCGCCGC
>DASUUD010000108.1:0-3976 GCA_036374255.1 Solirubrobacterales bacterium
ACAGGCCGCCGGTCGCGGTCTTCTCACCGGACCGACTGGCGCTGATCAAGGGGCCCCCCGCCGAGCGCCGCGCGCACCTCGACCGCTTCATCGCGGCCCGCTGGCCCTCACGGTCCGGGCTTCGCCTTCGCTACGGGCAGGCCCTCGCCCAGCGAAATGCGCTGCTTGCGCGCCTTGCCGGCGGGCACGGCGGGGTCGACCTGGAAGCCTGGGACGGTGCCTTCGCGGAGACCGCCGCGGCGATCGTCGAGGCGCGCGCCGAGGCTGTGGCGGAGCTGGCGCAGCTGTTTGCGAGCGAGGCTTCCGAGTTGGGTCAGGAGGGGGAAGCGACGATCGAGTACGCGCCCCGCGCCCCCGGCTCCGCCGAGCAGATCCGGGAGGGGCTGGCGGCCCGCCGCGAGGCCGACCTGCGTCTTGGCCGCAGCACCTGGGGTCCTCACCTGGATGAGCTGAAGATCTCGCTGGCCGGGAAGTCCGCGCGGCGCTTCGGCTCGCAGGGCCAACAGCGTGCCGCCCTGCTCGCCCTGCTCTTCGCGGAGCGCGCAGCGCTCGGGGCGGCGAGGCGGGTTGCCCCGCTTCTTCTGCTCGACGACGTGATGAGCGAGCTGGACCCCGGTCGGCGCGAGCGGCTTGTCGAGCGGCTGGAGGAGGGCGGGCAGGCCCTCGTCACGGCCGCCTCGGAGGAGTCGCTGCCGCCGCGGGCCCGGGCCAACTCGATCCCCATGGAGGCCGTCCTGGGAACCGCCGACGCAGCGGAGGCGGCATGACCCGACGCCGTGCACCTCGCCCCGCCGGGACCGCGCTCCGCACGGCGCTCGAGAGGGCCGCTCCGCGGACCCGTCTCGCCGCCATCCAGGCGGCCTGGAGGGAGGCGGTGGGGGAGCGGATCGCGGCCGCAGCCGCGCCGGTCGAAGAGGCGGCCGGCGCGGTCGTCGTCGCCTGCTCTGACCCCGTTTGGGCCGAGGAGCTGGACCTGATGCAGGAGCAGCTGCTGGAGAGGCTTCGCGAGAGGCTCGGCGAGGAGTCCCCGGATCGTTTGCGCTTTCGCGCGGGAGACCCATGACAAACTTTACTTTTTTCCGCGATTTGCAGGGGATTTTTGCCCGATAGGCCCGCTGTCCGGCTGCCCAAACTGGTATCCTTATGTCAACTTGAGTGTGCGCCCCGACCCAGTGCCGCGAGGCTGTTGACGGGTCGGGGTTTTCTCTGAATCGGAAGGGATTAGTTGCCAAAGACGAAGAAGACCGCCAAGGGGGGCAAGCGCAAGGCTGACTCCTACGGCGCCAAGGACATCACCGTCCTCGAGGGCCTGGAAGCCGTCCGCAAGCGACCGGGCATGTACATCGGCTCCACCGGCCCGCGCGGGCTCCATCACCTGGTCTACGAGGTGGTCGACAACTCCGTCGACGAGGCCATCGCCGGCCACTGCAACGAGGTGCGGGTCGTGCTGCACCCGGACGACAGCTGCACGGTCACCGACGACGGCCGCGGCATCCCGGTCGAAGAGCTGAAGAAAGAGAAGCGCCCCGCGGCCGAGGTCGTGCTGACCACCCTTCACGCCGGGGGGAAGTTCGGGGACGGCGGCGGCTACAAAGTCTCGGGCGGCCTGCACGGGGTCGGCGTCTCGGTCGTCAACGCGCTCTCCTCCCGGCTCAACCTGGAGATCAGCCGCGACGGCAACGTCTGGACCCAGGACTACGAGCGGGGCAAACCGCAGGCGCCGCTGAAGAAGGGGAAGGCAACCAAGTCGACGGGCACGACGCTCACCTTCCAGCCCGATCCGGAAGTCTTCGAGGAGATCGAGTTCGACTTCCAGACCCTCGCCGACCGGCTGCGCGAGACGGCCTTCCTCACCCGGGGCCTGAAGATCGAGCTGATCGACGAGCGCGGCCAGACCAACTCGGTCGTCTTCCAGTACGACGGTGGAATCGAGGACTTCGTCCGCCACCTCAACGAGAACAAGGACACCCTGCACCGCAAGACGATCTACTTCGACGGCGAGGGCGAGGACGGCCAGGTCGAGGTGGCGATGCAGTGGAACACCTCCTACCAGGAGTCGATCTTCAGCTTCGCGAACAACATCAACACCCACGAGGGGGGCACCCACCTCTCCGGCTTTCGGGCGGCCCTGACACGGACGCTGAACGCCTACGCCCGCAACAAAGGCCTGCTCAAGGAGAAGGACGACAACCTGGCGGGCGAGGACGTCCGCGAGGGACTCACCGCGGTGATCTCGGTGAAGCTGCACGACCCGCAGTTCGAGGGGCAGACCAAGACCAAACTCGGCAACCCGCCAATCCGCGGCCTGGTCGAGGAGACCGTGAACCGCAAGCTGGCCGAGTTCCTCGAGGAGAACCCGGGCGACGCGAGGCGGATCATCACCAAGGCGATCGACGCCTCGCGCGCCAGGGACGCGGCGCGCAAAGCGCGCGACCTTACCCGCCGCAAGTCGGCCCTGGAGAACTCGACCCTGCCGGGCAAGCTGGCGGACTGCACGGTGAAAGACCCGCGCGACGCCGAGCTGTTCGTGGTCGAGGGCGATTCCGCCGGCGGCTCGGCCAAGCAGGCGCGGGACCGCTCGACCCAGGCGGTGCTGCCGCTCCGCGGCAAGATCATCAACGTCGAGAAGAGCCGCATCGACAAGGTGCTCGCCAACAACGAGGTGCAGGCGCTGATCACCGCGATCGGAACCGGCGTTCACGACGAGTTCAACCTCGAGGATGCCCGGTACCACAAAATCGTGATGGCGACGGACGCGGACGTGGATGGAGCGCACATCCGGACGCTCGTCCTCACCTTCCTCTACCGGCAGATGCCGGAGCTGATCACCCAGGGATACGTGTACATCGCGAAGCCGCCGCTCTACCGCGTGAAGCAGGGCAACCAGGAGACCTATCTCGAGCGTGAGTCGGAGCTCGAAGAGCTTCTGCTCCGCGACAAGCTGGAGGAAATCGAGGTGGCGGACGCCACCGGCAGAGGCAGGAAGCTCAACAAGCGGCGGTGGCAGAGCTATACACGGGGCGCCAAAGAGTACGAGGGTTGGGGGTCATCCCTTCAGGCGGAGTTCGGCCACGAGGTCATCCGCTTTCTCGAGGAGTCGAACCTCCTGGACGAGGAAGTCGCCTCCCTGGCGGGCGCCCGCAAAGTGCTGAGCCGCAAGGACGATCCAGCGGAGCCGTTCGAAGCTGAGATTGTCGAAGACGGCAAGGACGCCCTGTTGGTCAAGGCGATCGAACGGAAGACCGGCCTGGCGCAGACGCACCGCCTCCCGCGCGAGCTTTTCGAGCACCATGACTACCGGAAGTTCGCCGAGGTCCACGCGGGCCTGCTGAAGCAGATCGGTCGCCCGCCCTTCCAGGTCTCCCTGAAGGGACGCCGCGCCGAGGCCCTCTCCTTCCAAGCGCTGCGTGGCGCAGTGCTCGAGGTCGCCCGCCACGGAGCTCAGATCACGCGCTTCAAGGGCCTGGGCGAGATGAATCCGGAGCAGCTGCGGGAGACGACGATGGACCCCGCGACGCGCACCCTGCAGCGGGTGACGCTCGAGGAGGCTTCCGAGGCGGCGGCCGAGCACATCTTCTCGATGCTGATGGGCGACCAGGTCGCACCGCGGCGCCAGTTCATCGAGGACCACGCCAAGGAGGTCCGTTTCCTTGACGTCTGAGGCGGCCGCTGCAAATCTGCGCATCTCGGGGTCTTCGGTCGGCCTCCTCAGGTCACGCACCCCCAAGTGCGCTCCCTTCGTCGGCCTCCCTGCATCCCCCGACCTGCTTGATTTTCGCGGCCGCTCCGTTGATGAGGTGGCGGACTGATGGCGCTGGAGGCGCTCACCGGGCGAATCGAGGAGCGCGAGCTCGAGAAGGAGATGCGCTCCTCCTATCTCGATTACGCGATGAGCGTGATCGTCGGGCGAGCGCTGCCGGATGTGCGGGACGGGCTCAAGCCCGTCCACCGCCGCGTGCTCTACGCGATGCACGAC
>DASUUD010000109.1:0-3152 GCA_036374255.1 Solirubrobacterales bacterium
CACTGCCGTGCGCCTTGTGAACCTGCTCTGAGAGGGCAACGACCGCTTGGTGGTCAGCCAGGTCAGCCGGAACCTGCAAGCTGACGCGTGCGCCGCTCGCACGTGCCTCCGCGGCTACCCGATCGAGTCCCTCTGCGTTGACGTCTGTCAGGAGAAGATCCGCGCCACGCGCGCCGGCGGCGAGGGCCGTGGCGCGGCCGATTCCGCTCCCGGCACCGGTTATCAGGCAGCGCTTGCCGGCTAGGCGTTTGACGCTCATGCTCGGGGGGCGAAGTCAGGCTCGACGCCGAGCGAGTTCAGAGTCATTGCGAGCATCTCGTAGTGGCCGACCAACATGCAGAGCTCAATCAGTTCCACCTGGTCGAGATGTGAGCTGAGCCGCTCCCAGAGGTCGTCGCCGATTTTTCCCTCTCTATGCAACTCGTCTGCGGCGTGAAAAAGAGTCGCCTGGCGCTCGGACCATCCGTGTGCGTCACCGCCCTGACGCACGCGGGCGATCTCCGCATCGCTGAGCCCGGCACGACGGCCGAGGCGCTCATGATGGCTCCACTCGTATTCGCAGCCGGAGTTGTGGGCGACTCGCAGGATGACGAGCTCGGTGTCGGGACGGGGCAGCCTGCCGCCGGGCATCAGGGCGGCGGCGAACCACAGCCAGCGACGGAAGAGACGACGATGGCGGCCAAGAGTCAAGAAGATGCGTGGAGGCCGGCCCCGGGTCGCCAAGCCGGCGAGCCGCGCGATCGCGAAATTCAGCCATCCGATGTCGCGCCGCTGGCCGGGTGGCACTCGGGGTGTCGAGCTCGCTGCGATCGCGAGACGGTACCTAAACCGTCCCTCCCCGCGTACGAGGACCTCGATCGCGAAGGCCCGCCGCAAGTCCACCGATCGAGTATTCGCCGCGCCCGGGTGCCGACAACCCGTGACCTGGGGGAAAGCCGGCTGCGCGTGACCGAGACTTAGGGGAGCTGCGTCGCGCTGAGCTCGCGAGCGGCGTCTGGCTCCTCGGCCGGGCGCACGCCCGACGGTTCCGCGGCGAAGCCCGGCGGGGCCAGCCTCAGGTAGCCGTTGAAGGTCAGGTTGACCAGCGGCCGGCTCTTGTAGATGCGGAAGGCCGGCGCCAGCAATCGCGGCGGGATCCTGGGAATGAGGCGTTGGAAGAAGAGCAGGAGGTTGAAGCCGCGGCGGTGGGAATGGTGGAGCCGGGCGTAATTGGCGATCGCCTGATCGCGGCTCTGCCGCCCCTGGAGCACGGCGCCCAGCTCGCGGCCCGCGGCGATGCCGTAGTAGAGAGCCGTCCTGATTCCCTCCGCGGTCAGCGGCAGGCACTGCCCGGCCGAGTCCCCGACGAAGAGGACGTTTCCCTCGGCGGCGGGGCGCATCCTGTGGGGGATCCAGTTGCCCTGATAGCGAACCCGCTCGCGGCCGAGGTCGGCGGCGAGCCGGTCCGTCCCTTCGCGGACGTGGTCGTGCGGCTTGTAGGAGCAGGCGCCGATGCGCAGCTCCTCGCCGGCCGGGAAGCACCAGCCGTAACCGGCCCGCGCGTAGCGCCGGTCCACCCAGACCTCCAGGTCTTCGCTCTTTCCGCGCGGGTGGACCTCCAGCGCTCGAGTGAGCGCCGCGTCGGTCGGCTGATAGCCCTCCCTGTTGCCCAGGATGCGCTGCCAGCCGGCCGCGTCGATGACGTGCGGGGCGCGGACCGGGCCCCGGTCGGTCTCGACCTCGATCTCGCCGTCGTCCTCGGAGCCGCGGCCGATCACCGTGGCGATCTCGAAGGCGGCATCGCAGTCGCGCCAGAGCGCCCAGCACATCTCGTCGTAGTTGAAAGTCGAGAAGGTATAGGGAAGATCCAGTACCGTCGTGCCGCCCGGCGTGTGAACGACCAGCTCGCCGAAGCGTTGCAGCTCGATGTCGATCATCCCCAGCTCGCGCAGCCAGTCGGTCGGGATCCCGCAGGCCGAGGTCGCGCGCTCGCCGAGGTCGTAGCGGTCGAGCACGAGGACGTCGGCGCCCGAGCCGCTCAGCTCTCGCGCGGCGGCGAGCCCCCCGAAGCTCGCACCGCAGATCACGACGTCATGGCGATCGTGCAGGAGATCCTGCTCGCCGTCCCTATTCGTCATTCACGCGCCCCTGCACTGAGGGTCATAAAGTACACCTTCGTACCGTAGCGCCTACGGGTGCCGTTGACGCGTGATCGCGAGATCGGTGCTCGGTTGACAGGCTTTTCGAGCCCTCCGCTACCGTGAGCAGATGCCGGTTCGCCTTCGTGTCGTCATGATCGCCGGCGCCACGCTGGTCGCGCTCGTCTCGGCCACCTCGGCGAGCGCCGCACCGGGCGAACTCGACCCAACCTTCGGCAGCGGTGGCGTCGTCCAGCTGCTGCCCAGCGACGAGGAAAGCCACGCCAAGGGGATCGCGGTGCAGCCCGACGACAAGGTCGTCGTCAGCGGCTATGAGGTGCCGGGCAACGCCGTGATCCTGCGCCTCCTCGAGAACGGGCAGCCGGACCCCGGCTTCGGCGCCGGAGGGAAGGTCGTGACCCCGCTCCCAGGGGGCTTCAGCGAGTTCCGCACCCTGGCTGTTCAGGCGGACGGCAAGATCGTCGCCGCGGGATCGGCGAAAGGTGCCGTGGACGGCGATTTCCTCCTGGCCCGCTACAACGCCGACGGCTCGCCCGACCCCGGCTTCGGGGGCGGCGACGGGGTGACCATCGTGCCCGTCGGTACGGAGTTCGACCTGGCCGAAGCGGTGTCGATCGGCCCCGGCGGCAAGATCGTGGCGACGGGCAGGGCGATGGCGGGCGCAAAAGTCGTCGCCGGCGTCGCGGTGTTGCTGGCAAACGGCACGCCCGACACCGGCTTTGCCGGCGACGGCACCACCACGATCGAAACCCCGACCGGGAACGACAGCGGCGTGGCGGTGGAGATGCTCGCCGACGGCCGGATCCTGATCGGCGACTCCAGCGGCGCCGGCGCCGGCAAAGGGTTCTCGCTGGTCCAGCTGCTTCCGACCGGCGCCTTCGACCCGAGCTTCGGCGGCGGGGACGGCATCGTCCTCACACCGATCCCGGCCGAAGGGCTGATGGGTGAAGCCCCCGGAAGGATCACCGACCTCGACCTGCTCGGCGACGGGCGGATCATTACCGCGGGCTACGG
>DASUUD010000110.1:0-8116 GCA_036374255.1 Solirubrobacterales bacterium
TGGCCCGGCGCGACGGTCTTGGTGCCACCGCCCAGTTTGAGCTGAGCCGATGTCCGCGCCCGTTTACCTTTTTTCCGCGCGGCTTTTTTGCGGTAGCTGACTTTGCCCGACACTGTGACCGGCGCCTCGGAGCTTGCCGCGATGAGGACGAGCGCCGAGCCTTTCCGGGCGAGCCCGAAGGAGCTGAGGGAGATCACCGGGCACTCGCCCTGGACCGCCGCGCTCTGCGGGCATTTGTCCTGCGTCTCGTCTCCGTAGCCGTCGCCGTCGGCGTCGGGCTCGACGGTTCCCGAAACCGGCACCAGGTACGGTTTCTGGGGCAGGAAGACGTTTGTCGATCCCACGGCCGCTCTGCCCGTGATCACCCCGATTTCGTCGCCTGGGTTTTCGGAGCCGCAGTAGAGGTTGGGGGTGGTGGGCCCGCCGTAGGTTCCGAACCGGTCGCCGGCCTGAACCGGAATCCGGGTCTCGAAGGTGTTGACTCCCAGGGTCACCGTGGCTTCGCTGCTCTCCGCCACGGTGGTGAACTCGCCTGGGTTTCCGGTGGGCCGCAGGACCTGGAAACTGAGGGGGGCCACTACGGGAACTTTCGATCTGACCGTCCACTTGGTCACCACCCCCGCGCTGGGGACATCGAGGGGCAGTGGGCTGCTGCTGGCTCTGGCGAGCTGAACGAAGGTGTAGTTCGGGACCCCGCTTGTCACTTCGCAGTCGTTTCCGACCTCGGTCGCCGCCTGCGCGCTCGAGGCTCCGGCCAGCGACATCGCGGCGAGCACGGCGACGATCACTCTGCTGCGTGTGCGCATCTGTTCTCCTCGGGACGTCGGGTCGTTGTGGCCGCAACTCTTGGACGTTCTCCCGCGCACCGCGAAGTCGTGGCCGTGGCCGGGGAGCTTAGCCGCTGCCGGCGACGCCGGCGAGATTCGCGATTCGGGCTAGGAGGGCCGCGTCAGGCTCTCGCCGCTCTCCGGGTCGAACAGGTGCAGCTTGGAGGTGTCGGCCGAAAGCTGCGCCCTCTCGCGCCGTTTGATCTTGCTCGCCGGGTCGAGGCGGGCGACGATCTGGATCTTGCCCTCCTCCGATTCCGGGGCCCCGGTTTCCTCCAGGCTCTCGGCGGCGAGTTCTTCGAGCTGCTCCGCGTGGGCCCCTTCGGACTCGACCCGGAAGTAGGCGTAGAGGTCGGAGCCGAGCGACTCGACCAGGTCGATATCGGCGTCGATCAGGACGCCCCGCTCGCGCTTCAGGTCGTCGCCGACCATCGAGGCGTCCTCGAAGCTCTCGGGGCGCAGGCCGGCGATCACCGGCGCGTCCTTTGCATCGACGCCCTCCGGCAGGTCGGCTTCCCCGATCGGCAGCTTCACCTTGCCGCCGCCGATCTCCGCCGGCATGAAGTTCATCGCCGGCGACCCGATGAAGCCCGCGACGAAGAGATTCTTGGGGTGATCGTAGAGCTCGGCCGGCGCGCCGACCTGCTGCAGGGCGCCCGCCCGCATCACCGCGACCCGGTCGCCCAGCGTCATCGCCTCGACCTGGTCATGGGTCACGTAGACCGTCGTCGTTTCCAGCTGTGACTGAAGCCTCGCCACCTCGGTCCGCATCTGCACCCGCAGCTTCGCGTCGAGGTTGGAGAGGGGCTCGTCCATGAGGAATGCTTTCGGGTCCCGGACGATCGCCCGCCCCATCGCCACCCGCTGCCGCTGCCCACCGGAGAGGTTCGCGGGCCGGCGGTCGAGGTGCTGGGTGAGGTCGAGAGTCTTCGCCGCATCCTCGACCTTGCGGTTGATCTCCTCCTTGTCCACGCCGGCCAGCTTCAGCGCGAAGCCCATGTTCTCGCGCACCGTCATGTGGGGGTAGAGGGCGTAGTTCTGGAAGACCATCGCGATGTCGCGGTCCTTCGGCGCGCGATCGTTGACGACGTCGCCGCCGATCTTCAGCTCGCCGCTCGTGATGTCCTCGAGGCCGGCGATCATCCGCAGCGCGGTCGACTTGCCGCAGCCGGACGGGCCGACGAGGATCACGAATTCGCCGTCGCCGATGTCGAGGTCCATGTCCTTGACGGCCTCGGAGCCGTCGGCGAAGACCTTGGTGACTCCATCGAGTGTTATCTCTGCCATTTGTTGCTCCTTATCCCTTGACCGCGCCGGCGGTGAGGCCGGCGACGATGCGCCGCTGGAAGAAGAGGACGAAGACGATGATCGGAACCGTCACCACCACCGCGGCCGCGGCGATGCTGCCGGTCGGTTCGGTGAAGGACGACTCGCCGGTGAAAAAGGCCAGTGCCGCCGGCACGGTCCGCGAGGCGTCCGAGGAGGTGAGGGAGATCGCGAAGAGGAAGTCGTTCCAGGCGAAGATGAAGACTAGGATCGCCGCCGTGAACATGCCGGGGGCGGCGAGCGGCACGATCACCTTGCGGAAGGCCTGGAACGGCGTCGCCCCGTCAACCTGGGCGGCCTCCTCCAGCTCCCAGGGGATCTCGCGGAAGAAGGCGACCAGGGCGTAGATCGCC
Organism: Solirubrobacterales bacterium; assembly: GCA_036374255.1. Classification (GTDB taxonomy): domain Bacteria; phylum Actinomycetota; class Thermoleophilia; order Solirubrobacterales; family 70-9; genus VRUE01. The sequence continues at coordinate 2,507 of DASUUD010000110.1, forward strand.
AGCGGCAGCGAGAAGGTCAGGTAGGGGATGATCAGCCCCGGGTAGGTGTCGTAGATGCCGAGCGCGCGCCACATGTCGAACAGCGGCCCGACGGTGGAGATCGGCGGGAACATCGCTATCGCCAGCGCACCGGCGAGGATCAGCGCCTTGCCGGGGAATTCGAGCCTGGCGATCGCGTAGGCGGCGAAGGAGGCGAGCACGATCGAGATCGTGGTCGTGATCAGCGCGATTAGGATCGAGTTGATCAGCGGTTTGATGAAGGGGCTCTTGTCGATCCCGCCTTCGAACAGGCTCTTGTAGTTGTCGAAGGAGATCTCGCTGGGGATGAAGCGCTGGTCGGCGATCACTTCCGGCGGCTTCAGCGAGAGCGAGATCAGCCACAGCACCGGGATCAGCGCGAAGATCAGGACGAGGACGATGGCGATAGTCCACAGTGCGTACTCGCGGGTTCCCCGTTCCATCTACTTCACCGGCCTTCCTTCCTCGGTCCTCGTCCCCAGCACCTTCACGTAGAAGAACGCGATCGCCAGCACGCAGATGAAGATCAGCACCGAGACCGCCGAGCCGAGCCCCAGGTTGAGCCGCGAGATCAGCTGGTTGAAGCCGAGAATCGAGACCGATTCGGTGTCCTGGGCACCGGCGGTCATGATGTAGATCGTGTCGAAGACGCGGAAGGCGTCGAGGGTGCGGAACAGCAGGGCGACGAGGATCGCCGGTTTCATCAGCGGCAGCGTGATCCGGACGAAGCGCTGCCAGGCGGTCGCGCCGTCCACCTTCGCCGCCTCGTAGAGCTGGCTGTCGATCGTCACCAGGCCGGCCAGCAGCAGCAGCGCCATGAAGGGTGTCGTCTTCCAGACCTCGGCCATGATGATCACCACGAAGGAGCTGAAGCGGCCGCCGAACCAGTCCATGTCCTCGGAGATCAGCGGCAGGTTGTTGACGAAGCCGGTGTCCGGCGAGAAAGCGAACTGCCAGGAGAAGGCTGCGACCACGGTGATGATCCCGTAGGGGATGAGGACGGAGGTGCGGACGACGCCACGGCCGAAGATCGCCCGGTACATGACGAGCGCGATCGCCATCCCCAGCACCAGCTCGATCGCCACCGTGACCACTGTGAGGAAGGCGGTGTTGAAGAGGTCGGTCCACCAGAGGTCGGAGCTGAGTACCGAGACGTAGTTGTCGAGTCCGACGAAGCCGCCCTCCTCGGGGAAGCGGAGGTCGATCTGTTGGACCGAGAGGACGATCGCGTAGGCGATCGGGTAGGCGGTGACCGCCAGCATCGCGATCACCGCCGGCGCGCAGAGCAGCCAGGCGAGGCGCCGCTCGGAGCGGGTTTTCTCGCTCGCTGCGGCCGGGGTGGTGGTCGCCGCCTCCATCCTCAGAGAACCCCTTCGCGCTTCACGGCGTCTTCGAGGTTCGATTTCAGTTCCTCGTAGACCGAGGTCGCGTCTTTCGGATCGATCTTGCCGGGCGGATGGAGGGAGCGCTGCACCGCGAGGCTGACGTCCTGGTACGCCGGGGTCGTGGGACGGGGCCCGGCGTCTTCGATCGAGCGCTTGACCAGCTGGGCGAAGCCGGGGAAGGCTTCGGTGACCGCTTTGGTCCCGTAGAGATTCGAGCGGGAAGGCGGTAGCCCGTCGAGTTTGGTCGCGGTCAGCTGGTTCTCACGCCCGGCCAAGCAGGCGGTGGCCTCGAAGGCGAGGTCCTTGTTCTCGGAGAAGGAGCTGACCGCGAGGTTGAAGCCCCCCAGGGGTGGTTTGCTCGGTCGGTTCGCGTCGACCCGCGGGAATCGGGCGAAGCCCATTTTTTTGGCGATTTCGGGTGCTTCGGCCTGCGCGCTCGCGAAGGCGAACGTGTAGTTGGTCATGAAGGCGGATTCGCCCGCCTCGAAGGCGAGCCGGGCGCTGTCCTCGTCGGAGGTGGAGAGGCTGGGGGGGGAGGCGGAGGAGTTGGCGAGCCGCCCCATCACCTCGAGCGCCTGAAGACTCGGAGCCTCGGCCAGTTCGACGCTCTCGGGGCCGGAGACGATCTGGGTACCGGCGCTCTCGATCAGTGCGTTGGCCCAGACCATGAATCCCTCGTAGCGGTTCGCCTGCACCTGGATCGTGCCGGCGTTGTCGCGGCCCAGCCGTTCTGCTGCGTCGATCATGGCGCTCCAGGTCGGGGGCGGCCGTTCGACCAGGTCCTTGCGGTACCAGAGCAGCTGGGTGTTGGTGTTGAAGGGCGCGGCGTACAGGCCGCCCTCGAAGGACGCGGTCTCGATCACGCCCGGGAAGACGCTTTCGGTCGCTTCGCGCTTGCGGGCGCCGTTCCACTCCTCGACCCAGCCGGCGTTGGCGAACTCGCCGGTCCAGATCACGTCCATGCCGATGATGTCGATCGAGCTGTCCTCGGCGCCGAGCCGGCGGACCAGCTGTTCGCGCTGCTGGCTCGCGTCGGTCGGCAGGAACTCGGGCTCGACCCGGTAGCGCCCACCGGATTCTTTCGAGCAGCGAGCCGCGACCTCCTCGATCGTGCCGCCCGGCTGGATCGCCACGAACCAGGTCAGCGTGCGTTTCCCCGAAGCGTCGGAGTCCCCGCCGCAGGAGGCGAGGCCGAGCACCGCCGCCGCCGCGACGGCGGCACCGGCCAGCACCTTGGTCGCCGCCCGGGGTGTCAAATCCTTACCTCCATCGCTCACCCCTGCGACAGGCGGGGGTGCAGAGACAGGAATGCCCGGATCGCAGGGCGTCTAAACAGTCAGGGGAAGCGGAGGGGTCAGGTCCTGCGCTGGCCCCTCAGCTTCAGGCTGAGGCGCTTCGTGGTGACGCGGCCGGCGACGTCCGTGGCACTGCTCGTGATCCGGAGGGTGAGCGATTTGCTTCGCGGCAGCCCGCTCAGCGCAGTCCTGAGCCGCTTCGTGTACCTGAGGTTGAAGCGGACGAATTTCCCCGGCGCGACGGTCTTCGTCTGGGTGGGCAGCTTCGCCCGGGCAGACACCCGGGCCCGCTTGCGCTTCGGCGCCCGCTTGCCGGGGATCCGGGCGAAGGCGGAAACCCTGACCGGCGTCTCGCTGCTGGAGGTCACCAGGAGGAGGACGGATCCCCTGCGCCGCAGCGCGATCAGGTCGAGGTCCGCGGTGGGGCATGGTCCCTGGAAGGCGGCACTCTGCGGGCAGCCGTCCTGGCTCTCGTCGCCGTAGCCGTCACCGTCCGCGTCGGGCTCGACAGTCGCCACGAGAGGAACGCCGGCTGCGGGGTCGGTGACGAAGAAACCTTGGTTTCCGAGCGGCAGGTCGAAGCCGCCTTTCCACAGCTCCTCGCTCGCTGAGAGGCCTTCGCAGTAGAAGATCTCTCCCGTGCCGCCCAGGCCGAAGCGGTCCCCTTTCTGCACGGGGAGGCGAGCCTCGAAGCTGTTGAGGCCACTCCTCACCCGCGCGTATGCCTCGGCGACCGCCCTGAACTGACTCGTGGCCATGGGACGCAGCACCTTGAGGCTGTGCAGGACCGCCCCCGGGTAGTTGATCACCTCGACCGACCACCGCGTCAAGACTCCGGCCGCGGGAACTGACAGCGGTCGCGCAGAAGCACTGCTGCGCTGCACCATCGTCACGTCGACATCTACGGCGTTCCCCACGCAGTCGTTGCCGACCTCCGTGGCTGCCGATGCGCTCGCAGCGCCGAGGTGAGCGGCGAAGAGCAGGCCGATTGCGGCGGCGATCGCTCTGACCGTCTTCACCGGCGGCAGGTTAGCGCCACTCACACACGCATTGGCGGCACTCCCTGACGAAAACCAGGTATACGACCGCGGATACCGGGTAGCCAGGTCGCATGACAGCGAGGATCGGTTGGCAGGTTCCGACGACAGTACTCGCCGTCCTGGGCTTCGGGATGGCCCTCCTGATCGCGCCCGATGCCGACACCGCGCCCGGCGACATCGCCGACCTTGCGGTGACCAAGACGGACAGCCCTGACCCCGTCCCGGTCTCCTCGACCCTCACCTACACGATCCGGGTGACGAACCTCGGGCCGCAGGGCGCCACCGGTGTCAGCATCACGGACCGCATCCCCAGCCTCACCGACTTCGTCTCGGCGACGGCCAGCACGGGGAACTGCGAGCGCAAAGGCAACAACGTGAGGTGCGATCTGGGCAGCCTGGCGGCCGATCCGACCGGGGCCAACGCGATCACCGTGGTGATTCAGGTGCGACCGACCAAGGCGCGGACGATCACCAACTCCGTCTCGGTCGAGAGCGTGGAGAACGACCCGGTCAAAGCCAACGACGAGGCTGCGGCCTCCACGACCGTCGCCGCCGCGCGCCTGCCCCGCTGTCGGGGAGTGACGGCTACCCAGGTTGGGACCCCAGGGCCCGACCGCATCGTCGGGACGACCGGCCGCGACGTGATCGTCGCCCTGGCCGGCAATGACCGCATCATCGCCCGCGCCGGACGCGACCGGATCTGCGGCAACCGCGGCCACGACAACGTCATCGCCGGCCCGGGGGCCGACCGAGTCTTCGGTGATGGAGGGGCCGATCGCCTCAAGGGCCGCGGGGGCCCCGACCTGCTGGTCGGCAATCGCGGCAACGACATCCTCAAGGGCAACCGGGGCAACGACCGGCTGCGCGGCGGCCGGGGCTTCGATCGCTGCTACGGGGGTTCCGGGTTCGACCGCGAGCGCAGCTGCGAGCGCTGAGCGAGGCTAGCGAGCGCCGTCGAAGCGCTCACCCAGCGAGTGCCAGGCGGCTGACGCCGTGGCGACATCGAGTCCCATCGTCGAGTCACCGGCCCCGATCTCGATGCGCATGCCGCCCACCTCGCCGATCAGGACCACCTCGATCCCGTCGCCCGCCAGCGACTCGAGCGCCGTGCGCTCGCCGCTGAGGACGAAGCCACCGGGCCCTTCGCCGAACAGCGCCTCCTCGGGGGAGCAGCCGCGCGCGAGCAGGGGCGAGAGGTCGACGCGGCAGCCGAGGCCGGAGCCGATCGCCGACTCGGCCAGGGCGGGGGCGAGGCCGCCGTCGCTGACGTCGTGGGCGGAGGAAAGCGCCCCGGCACGGGCCGCCTCGCGGACGGCGCCGCAGGCGGCGGCGACCGCGGCGACCTCAGGCTGGGGGAGGCCCATCTCCAGCTCGCCGCGCAGCTTTGCCAGCTCCGAGCCGGCGAGCGAGGGCGCGAAGGGACCGAGCAGGGCGATCGCGTCGCCCTCGCGCCCGAAGGCGCTGCCGGGGGCGCGCTCCGGTTCGGGCAGCTCGCCGACCATGCCGACCACAGGGGTTGGGTAGATCGGGCCCTCGGGACCCTCGTTGTAGAGGGAGACGTTGCCGCCGACGACCGGGATGCCGAGCGACTCACAGGCCTCCGCCAGGCCGCTCACGGCGCGGTCCAGCTGCCAGGCCGGCATCGGCTTCTCCGGGTTGCCGAAGTTGAGGCAGTTGGTCAGGCCGAGCGGCTCGGCGCCGACGCAGGCGAGGTTCTGGGCGCACTCGAGGACCGCCTCGACGGTGCCGGCGCGGGGGTCGCAGGCGACCCGGCGGCCGTTGCCGTCGATCGTCACCGCGATCGCATTGCCGGCCTCGGGCAGCGACAGCACGGCGGCGTCGGCAGCCTCCGGGCGGCGCGCCGTCCGCGAG
>DASUUD010000111.1:0-2030 GCA_036374255.1 Solirubrobacterales bacterium
GCCGCGGGGGGAGGGGCCGGGGCCCCTCCCCCAGAGGCCGTTGCGCAGCATATCGTCACCGCCGCCTCGGTGCGTGAGTTCGGGAGCCTCTTGGGGAGGGGACCCGGCCCCTCACCTCCGTACTAGGCAGTTTCCTCGCCGAGCTCTTCGTCCGAATCGGGGCCGACGTCCTGCGGCGCCGCCTCGGTAACGAGGGTAGGGCGGCGGCCCTGCACGATCGTCTCCCTGGTGACGACGCACTTGGTGACATCGCGGCGCGAGGGCAGCTCGAACTGCACGTCGAGCAGGGTCTCCTCGAGGATCGAACGCAGCCCGCGGGCGCCGGTCTCGCGCTCCAGAGCCTTGTCGGCGATGGCCTCGAGGCTGTCCTCCGCGAAGACCAGCTCGATGTCGTCGAACTCGAAGAAGCGCTGGAACTGGCGGGTAAGCGCGTGGCGGGGCTCGGTGAGGATCGTGATCAGGTCGTCCCGGGTGAGCTGATGGATCGCCGCGACGACCGGCAGGCGCCCGATGAACTCGGGGATCAGCCCGTACTCGATCAGGTCCTCGGGCAGCACTTTCTCGAACCATTCGCCCGTGTCCTTGTGCTGGCGCGAGGAGATCGCGGCCCCGAAGCCGACCCCGCGGTCGCCCACGCGGCGCTCGATCACCTTGTCCAGCTCGGCGAAGGAGCCGCCGCAGACGAAGAGGATGTTGGTGGTGTCGATCGTCAGGAACTCCTGGTGGGGGTGCTTGCGCCCGCCCTGCGGCGGCACCGAGGCGGTCGTCCCCTCGAGGATCTTCAGAAGCGCCTGCTGGACGCCTTCGCCCGAGACGTCGCGGGTGATCGACGGGTTGTCGGCCTTGCGCGCGATCTTGTCGATCTCGTCGATGTAGATGATCCCCGTTTCGGCCTTCTTCACGTCGTAGTCGGCAGCCTGGATCAGCTTGAGGAGGATGTTCTCCACGTCCTCGCCGACATAGCCCGCCTCGGTCAGGGCCGTCGCGTCGGCGATCGCGAAGGGGACATTGAGGATGCGCGCCAGGGTCTGGGCAAGCAGCGTCTTGCCGCAGCCGGTCGGGCCGAGCAGCAGGATGTTCGACTTCTGCAGCTCGACCTCGTGGTCCTCGCCCTGGGCCATCTGCACCCGCTTGTAATGGTTGTAGACGGCGACCGAGAGGGCCCGCTTCGCCGTCTCCTGCCCGACCACGTACTCCTGCAGCACTTCGTGGATTTCGCGCGGTTTCGGAAGGTTGTCGAGCTCGAGAGACGCGGGAGGCGCGAGCTCCTCGTCGATGATCTCGTTGCAGAGGTCGATGCACTCGTCGCAGATGTAGACGCCGGGGCCAGCGATCAGCTTCTTGACCTGGCGCTGCGACTTTCCGCAGAAGCTGCAGAGGAGCTGCTCGTTCGAGTCTGTGGGACGTGCCAGCGGGATCCCCTCCTTGCGGGGCGGTAGTTGCCTACCGGCGTCGCGCTCCTAGCTTAGTCGGAGCGGCAAGCCGGGCGTGTCTGATGGCTGGATCTACTTCGCTGCCCGGCCCGTCCCTCCCCGTGACCGATGACTTGCGCCGTCGCGGCCCCCGGGCGGCTGTAGTTTCTGCGGCACCATGCCGAACGGGCTGAGAATCGAGTCGATCGTCGAGTCGGAGTTCGAGACGCTGCTGCCGATGATCGCCGCCTACCAGCGCTTCTACGCGGTCGAGCAGATCGACGCGGAGCGCAACCGGGCCTTCTTCGCCCGCTTCATCGGCCCCAGCGAGGACGGCATGCTGCTCGGAGCCTGGCGCGGAGAGCGGCTGGTCGGCTACGCCTGCCTCTACTGGCATTTCAGCTCGCTGGTGCCGGCGGAGACGGTGCTGATGAACGACCTCTACGTGGACCCCTCGCTCCGCGGCGAGGGGATCGGCCGCGCCCTGATCGAGGCGAGCGCCGCAGTCGCCCGCGAGCGCGGCGCACACAGCCTCGAATGGTCCACCGCGCCCGACAACGCCACCGCCCAGCGGCTCTACGACTCGACCGGCGCCGAGCGAAGCACCTGGATCGAGTA
>DASUUD010000112.1:0-2015 GCA_036374255.1 Solirubrobacterales bacterium
GCAGGACCGGCTCGAGCAGCGGGTGCTGGTAGGGGACCTCATAGGAGGGGTCTTCGCGGAGCAGCTTGCGGCGCTCGATGTAGGGGTGGATCGCGCCGCCCTGGATCGGGCCGGGTCGCACCAGCGCCACCTGCACGGTCAGGTCGTCGAGGTTCGCGGGCAGGGTGCGGGGCAACATCTGCATCTGGGCGCGGCTCTCGATCTGGAAGACGCCGGTCGTCTCAGCGGCGCGGATCGACTTGAAGGTCTCGGGGTCGTCGAGCGGGATGCGCGAGAGGTCGAGCCGCTCGTCCCGCGTCCTGCCCACCTCCTCGACGCAGCGCTCGACCGCGGAGAGCATTCCCAGTCCCAGCAGGTCGATCTTGAGGAAGCCGGCGTCGGCGCAGGAGTCCTTGTCCCACTGGACGATCTGCCGCCCCTCCATGGCGGCCGGCACCACCGGGCAGACGTCGAGCAGCGGCCGGGTCGAGATCACCATCCCGCCCGGGTGCTGGGAGGCGTGGCGGGGCTGCCCCATCGCCTCCGGGCAGAGCGCGATCAGGGTGCGCCAGCCGGGCGCGGCGGCGCGCTCGGCGCCGATCGCGGCGACCACGTCGCGCTCGATCTCTCCCGAGCGCTCGTGGAAGCCGACCGTCCTCGCCACCCGGTCGACCTCCTCCGGGGGCAGCGCCAGCGCCTTGCCGAGGTCGCGCACCGCGCCCTTCGGCCGGTAGGTGGGGAAGGCGGCGACCAGCGCGGAGCGGTCGGCGCCGTAGCGCTCGTGGACGCGGGGGATCAGCACATCGCGGATGTCGCGCGGGAAGTCGAGATCGATGTCGGGCATCGATTCCACCTCGTCGTTGAGGAAGCGGCCGGGGAAGAGCTCGGCCTCGACCGGGTCGACGTGGGAGAGGCCGGTCAGGTAGCAGACGATCGAGCTGACGCTGGAGCCCCTTCCGCGTCCCGGCGGCAATACGGATCGCGCTGATTCGGGGCCGCGCACCTCCAGCGCCACCTCGCGGGCCAGCTCGAGCAGGTCTCGGTGCAGGAGGAAGAAGCCGGAGAGGCCGAGGTTGCGGATCGTCCCCAGCTCCCGCTCCAGCCGCCCCTCGGCCTCGCTGCGCAGGCGCGAGCCGGCGTAGCGCTCCTCCAGCCGCGCCCGGCAGACCTCGGCCAGCTCGCGGTCGGCGCCGGGGTCCTCGGAGCCCGGATAGCGGTAGCCCAGCTCCTCGGTCAGGTCGAAGCGGAGGCGCCCGGCCAGCCGCAGTGTCTCGGCGACCGCCTCGGGGTGCTCGGCGAAGCGGGCGGCCATCGCCGCCGGCGAGGCCAGCGACGAGCTCGAGTTGCCGCGGCGCCGGGGCTCGCAGGCCTCCAGCGTCGTCCCCAGCCGCACCGCGACGAAGGCGTCCTGCAGAGGCGCGCGCCGGCGGCTGTGGGAATGGACGTCGCCGGTCGCCACGCAGGGCACGCCGAGGCGCTCGGCCAGGCCGGCGAGCCGGCGGTTGCGAGCCCGGTCGTGGCGCCAGTAGGGGCGCTGCAGCTCGATCCGGAAGTTGTCGGGACCGAAGGCGGCGAGCAGCCGCTGCGCCAGCGCCGCCCCCTTCGCGGGCTCGCCCCGCTCCACGGCGCCGGCCACCGCCCCCTCCCCGGCGCAACCCGAGAGGCAGACCAGACCCTCCGCGTGCGCCTCGACCTGCTCCAGCGTCACCCGCGGCTGCCCGGCACTGCGCCCCGGGCCGTCGCGGGTGTAAGAGTGGGCGGCGGTGAGCAGCCGGCAGAGGTTGCGGTAGCCGGCGGCGCTCTCGACCAGCAGGGTCAGGTGGGAGTCTCCGACGGTCAGCTCGGCTCCGGTGATTGCGCGCGACCCCACCCCCCGGCAGGCGTGGGCGAATTCCATCGACCCCCAGAGGCCGTCGTGGTCGGTGAGCGCGAGGGCCGGGTAGCCCAGCTCGGCCGCCCGCGTCGCCAGCTCGACCGGCGTCGAGGCGCCGTCGAGGAAGGAGAAGGAGGAGTGCGCGTGCAGCTCTATGTACGGA
>DASUUD010000113.1:0-4610 GCA_036374255.1 Solirubrobacterales bacterium
CACCACGTCGACGCCGGCGCCCCCCGTGGCCTCCCGCACGGCCCGCTTCGGTTCCTGCTCGGTCAGGTGGATCGCCTCGGCGCCGAAGTCGGCCGCCATCGCCAGCCGCTGCTCGACCGAATCGACGGCGAAGACCCGCGCCGCGCCCCCGGCCAAGGCGACCTGAACCGCGCAGAGGCCGACGGGGCCCAGCCCCAGCACGCCCACGGTGTCGCCGGGGCGCATCCCGGCATGCTCGATCGCGTGGAAGCCGGTGCCGAGCACGTCGCCGGCGAACAGCGCCACCTCGTCGGTCATCCCCTCCGGGACCCTGCGCAGAGTCAGGTTCGCACGCGGCACCAGCAGCAGCTCCGCCTGCGCCCCCTGCAGGTCGCCCAGCTTGCTGCCGTGGCCGAAGGTGCGCCCCCGCTCGCAGCGGTGGTAGTCGCCGCGCAGGCAGGCGGCGCAGGTCGCGCAGGCGGTGTGGAAGCAGCCGAGCACCCGGTCCCCGGCCGCCACGCGCTCGACGTCGGGACCGGCGTCGATCACGGTGCCGACGAACTCGTGACCGATCGTGAAGCCGGGCTCCACCGGCACCCGGCCGTGATAGATGTGGAGGTCCGAGCCGCAGATCCCGCTCGCCTCGACCCGCACCAGAGCGTCGTCGGGCGCGCCGATCTCGGGGTCCGGCTTCTCCTCGACCATGACCTCCCCGGGCGCCTGAAAGGTGACCGCGCGCATCAGCCGCGAACCGTATCGCGGGGAAGCGGCCGGGACTCAGACGACGCTGATGCCCGGCACCTGGAGGCTGCCGATGTCGGCGCCGGGGCTGGCGGCCTCGGCGATCCTCGCTTCCAGCGCCAGCTCGCGCTCGAAATCGGCCGCCTCGCCATGGCGGAAGGAGAGGTCCTCGCCTTCGAGCAGCTCGACGAAGATGTCGACGAAGCGGGCGTCGAGCTGCTGCCCCGCCACCCGCCGCAGCTCCTGGATCGCTTCGTAGCTGGTCACAGGGTTGCGGTAGGAGTCGCGCGCGGTCATCACGTCGTAGGTGTCGGCCACAGCGATGATGCGCGCGAGCTCGGGAATCGCGTCGCCAGTCAGGCCGCGCGGATACCCCTTGCCGTCGATCCGCTCGTGGTGGGCGAGGATGATTTCCGCCACGGGGCCGTATCCGTCCAGCGAGGAGACGACACGGGCCCCCTGCTGGGGATGGCGGCGGATCAGCATCCAGTCTTCGTCGGTGAGCGGGACGTTCGCCTTGAGGATCCGGTCCGGGAGGATGAACTTGCCGACATCGTGGAGCAGCGCGGCGATGTGGACCAGCTCCTCGTCGCGGCGTGAGAGGCCTCCGCGCTGGGCGATGGCCCGCGAGTAACGGGCCACCGCCGCGCTGTGCCGCGCCGTCATCTGATCGCGTAGGTCCAGCGTGCGTAGCAGCGCGCTCAGCATCCCCACCTGGAAGCTTGCGAGCTGCTTTGTGCGCACCTCGAGCTCCTGGGCCCGCTCCTCGGACTTGAGCAGCGCCCCGAGCAGGTACTGGAAGGTGACGAGGACGATCCCGAACAGGGCGACCCCGGCGAGGCCGATCTGGTGGTAGATGAAGGCGACGCCGACCGCCATCAGCGCCGCGGCGAGCTCCGACGGCAGCAGCGGGATCATCACGTCGCGGACCTTCCTGATGAAGGAGCTGCGCTCCAGGTAGCAGGCGTCCCCGGCGATCATCGTGAAGTTGATCGCCAGCGCGGCGACGAAGGCGCCGAAGACGAAGACGTAGAAGGTCGGATCGTTGGCGGTGACCTCGCTGGCGGCGGTCACCTCCTGGAAGCCGATTCCGACGGCCAGCGGGAAGGTGATGTAGGTGAGCGAGTTGACGAGCAGATCGTGCGGGGTGTCTCGCCAGCGTGGCCAACCGAAGAGGATGGAGACGATTCCGATCAACGCCGCGGGCGTGCCGCCAAGGAAGACCATCGCCAGAACGAGCGCCAGGAAGCTGCCCGAGATCTTCAGGCGCGACTCGGTTTCGATCCCCGTCAGGTCACTGAAGATCGAGAACCCGAGCAGGATGCCGAGCAGGGCCAGGTCCCAGTCGGCAGCCGGCGCCCGCCAGACGGCCACCGCGACCGCGCCGGCGAGGCCAGCGGCGAGGAGCGCGTGGTTCAACCGGGTGGGCCGCTCGTTTTCCATCGTTTTCCGTGCGCTCAGGTCCGCGCACGGGTACCCCGCCTGGGAACTCCGCAGGACCGCACATCCCTGCGACCGGATCACACTCGCGGCGAACGCTACTTGCAGGAATTACGGTAGACGCTTGCTGCGACCTCAGCAAGGCCCATCGGTCAATTGGCCAATACGTTGCAAAATCCTGAAGTTCGCCCCCCGCGGGTCCCCAAAACGGCAAAAGGGACACCCAATCCAGGGTGCCCCTCATCAAAAGGGCGAACCTGCAAGTAACGTCCGCCTTGCCTTGAAGTCTTCTACTTGCGCCAGCCCATTTGCCTATCCCTTCGTCGAAGCCCAATCTCGGGTCTCGCCCGAGTTCGAGCGAGAAGTTCTCGATTCGCGTTCAAGTTTCTACCACAACTTAGCCGAAACCTGTGCAGATGCAAGGAAACTTGTGCAGAAACGTCGTAGAACGTTCGGCCAAAAATGAGTGGACCACGCCTGCGAGACCCCCTGCGACGCCCGGCCTTTCGGCGCCTGGCGTTCTCCTACGCGGTCAACGAGCTGGGAGACTGGCTCGGCATCATCGCCCTCTCGGTGCTGGTCTTCGACCAGACCGACAGCGCCCTGGCCACCGCCGTGCTGTTCCTGGGGACCGGCTTCCTCCCGGCTCTGCTGACCCCGGTCGTCGTCGCTCGCCTGGAGGGACCTCCCCCCCGCTTCGTGCTGCCGGTGATCTACGCGGGCGAGGCCGCGGCCTTCGGCGCGCTCGCCCTGCTGGCAGATGACTTCTCCCTCGCCGCGGTCGTCGCTGTGGCGACGATCGACGGCGCCCTCGCGCTGACCGCGCGTGCCCTGACCCGCGCCGTCAGCGCGGCGATGCTCGAGCCCGAGGGTGAGCTGCGCGCCGGCAACGCGGTGCTCAACGTCGCCTTCACCGGGAGCGCCGCGGTCGGCCCGGCGGTAGCCGGCGCCGCTGTGGCCGCCTTCGGGGCTCAGACAGCCCTGCTCCTCGACGCCGTCTCCTTCTACGCGATCGCCTGGATCCTGCTCACCGCTGTGGGCATGCCCCACGCCGAGCCGGAACCGGGTCGCCTGCGCGAGCAGGTGCGCGCCGGCCTCGGATACATTCGCGGCAACGACATCCTGCGCCGCCTGCTGGGGGCGCAGGCCGTCGCCTTCGTCTTCTTCTCTGCGGTGATCCCTATCGAGGTGATCTACGCGAAGGAGACGCTGGACGCGGGGGACACCGGCTACGGCCTCCTGCTCGGCAGCTGGGGCGGCGGGATGCTGGTGGGGAGCTTCGTGTTCGCGACCCTGCGATGGGCGCCGCTACCCGTGCTCCTGCTCTTCAGCACCCTGGCGATAGGCGCCGGCTACCTGGGGATGGCCGGCGCGCAGACCCTGGCAATCGCCTGCGCCGCCTCTGCCGTGGGAGGGATCGGCAACGGCGTGCAGTGGGTCACGCTGGTCAGCTCGGTGCAGGAGCTGACGGCGCCGACGATGCAGGCGCGGGTGATCGGCGTGCTCGAGTCGATCGGATCGGCAATGCCGGGCGCCGGCTACGTCCTCGGCGGCCTGGTCGCAGCCGGCTACGGCCCCCGCGCCACATTCCTGATCGCCGGTGTCGGTGTGGTCGCGATCGTGATCGTCATGACCCCGTTGCTCCGTGCGCGCTGGCCCCTTCACCCCGAGCAGCCGGAGATGGACATCCGTTCGAGAGCGTCCGCGGCCGATGGCGAGATTTTGTTGGAGCTGATTCCCGGAGGCAGGTCCCGGCTCCCCAAGGGCGAAAGCCACGGCGTCCAGTCCGAACCGGAGGTCAGACGTTGACAAAGCTAGGCGGATTTCTGGCAGCAGCGGTATTGGTCGCGTCGGCGAGCCTGGGTCTCGCGGCGTGCGGCGACGATGGGGAGCCGGCCGAGGGCGGCTCGATCACGATCGCGATGACCTCGCAGCCTGACTTCCTCGACCCTGCGCTCTCCTACACGCAGGAAGGCTGGTCGTCGATGTGGCTCGTCTACACGCCGCTCCTCACCTACAGGCACGAGGAGGGCGATGCCGGATCCGAGCTCATCCCCGGTCTCGCCGAGGAGCTGCCCCGGGTCAGCAACGGTGGGAAAACCTATGAGCTGACGCTGCGCGAGGGCCTCAAATTCTCCGACGGGACGCCGGTCAAAGCGAGCGACTTCGAGCACACCATCCAGCGGGTGCTCAACCTTGAGTCCGGCGCCTCCTCTTTCTACGAAGTGATCGAGGGGGCCAGCGAGTACCTCTCCGGCGGCGACGCCGAGGCGGACATCTCCGGCATCGAGACCAATGATCGGACCGGCGAGATCACGATCCGGCTGACGGCGCCCGAAGCCGCCTTCGGCAACGCCCTGGCGATGAACTTCGCGGGCGTCGTGCCGGGCGACACCCCGTTCGAGAACATGACTCAGGACCCGCCTCCCGGTGTCGGGACCTACATGTTC
>DASUUD010000114.1:0-14796 GCA_036374255.1 Solirubrobacterales bacterium
CAGGAGCAGCGGCCCCCAGGTGCCCGAGGCGGAGAGCGGCGCGGCGGCCACCGCATCGAGTATCGAGTCGGCGCGGGCGACGACCAAGCCGTGTCCTGGGTCGTTGACGTTCCAGCCGAAGTCGCCGTCGTCGTAGCGGGCGAGGGCGATCGCGTTCTCCACCGGGTCCTCGCCCGAGACGCGGCTCACCCTCGGGTTGATCGCGGCGATCCGGCGCACCACCTGCGAGGAGATCGCCGAGGAGGGGCCGAACACGTAGACCGGCACGCCGCGATGGCGTTTCAGGAGTGAGACGGTCGGCTCCGGCAGCCTGTTGACTTCGGCGAAGAGGACGGGATCGCCCGAGCGCGCCGCCCAGGCTGCGGCGGGCATTGCGAAGGACGGCTGCGCGGAGGGGGCGACGAGGATATGACGCGGCGGACCGCCGAACAGCCGGTCGCGCAGCCTGGCGATCGCCGCGGCGCCGGCGGCGCCGCCGCCCGCGACCGTCGTCGCCCTCAGCCCCGAGGGCGCGGCCGCCCCGCCGACCGCGAAGGCCCGGGCCCGGCGAGTCGATCTGCCACCGGGGGGATCGAGCGCGTCCAGCGCGTCCGAGGTCGGGTCCGGGAGCTCGTCGGGCCCGGAGATGAGCAGGGGCGCCCGCAGCGGCTCGGCCATCAGCACCGCTGCGGCGATCGCCGACTGCCAGTCGTCCTCGTTGACGAGCGTCACGGCGCGCGGCCGCTGCGCGTCCCGCCTGGAGGGGTAGACGGCGAGTGCGACCGCGGCGGCGTTGGAGGCCGGGTCGCCGCCGCCGATCCGCGTCGTGTTGTTGGTCGCGAACTCCGGATAGCCCAGCTCCGAGGGGGGCCGGGGCGGCGGCGCCTCGGTCGTGGTCGGGGGCTCGGGGGTCGGCGCCGCTCCGGGGATGGAGTCGCCGTCCTCGGAGCCGCCGCCGACGATCGCGGCGACGATGAAGACGACCGCGATGACGACGAGGGTGCCGATCGCCTTCAACGCGGCCGGGATCGTTTTGCGCTGCCTCGGCGGAGCTGGCGGAGCCGGTGTGGTCGCCGCGGTCGGCGCCTGAACCGGCTCCCTCGCCTGCGCCGGGACCGGGAGCTTGGCCCGTGTCGCCTCGGCCGCCGTTGTCGCCCCGCTCTCGGGCTCACCCGTCGCCTGCGCCGGCACATCGGCGTTGATCGGCTGGCCCTTGCGCCTCACGGGGCGAAAGCTAGTCGTTTCCCGCTATTTCCCGCTATATGGGGCCCCTCCCGAAAAACTGGCTGGTCGGTCAGCTAATCTTTATGAGTGATTGACTGACCAGTCAATCAACAGCCCGGCGACGCGAGCTAGGAGACAGATGAACTTCGCACTCAATGAGGAGCAGCAGGAGTACAGGGACCGGTGCAGGGCCTTCGCCCGCGACGTGATCCGCCCCGCGGCCCGCAAGCACGACGAGGAGGAGACCATCCCCTGGGAGGTCATCCGGGAGGCGCGCCGGCAGGGTTTCGGCACGCTCGAGGCGATCCAGCGAAACGCCGCGGACACCGAGGGCCAGCTGCAGATCATCGGGGCCGAGGAGTTCCACTGGGGCTGCGCAGGCATCGCCCTGGCGATCTCGGGCTCGGGGCTGGCCGCCGCCGGGATCGCGGCCTCCGGGACCCCGGAGCAGATCGCCCGCTGGGTGCCCGAGTGCTTCGGTGGCGCCGACGAGGTGAAGCTCGGCGCCTACGCGGTCACCGAGCCGCAGGCCGGCTCCGACGTCAAGAGCCTCAAGACCACCGCGAAGCGCGACGGCGACGAATGGGTCCTCAACGGCACCAAGGTCTTCATCACCAACGGCGGCATCGCCGACGTCCACGTCGTCGTCGCCACCGTCGACCCGGCCCTCGGCACCCGGGGCCAGGCCTCCTTCGTCGTCCCCAAGGGCACGCCGGGCCTCAGCCAGGGCAAGAAGGAGTCGAAGCTCGGCATCCGCGCCTCCCACACCGCCGAGGTGATCCTCGACGAATGCCGCATCCCCGGCGATTACCTGCTGGGCGGCGACGAGAAGCTGGAGCGCAAGCTCCAGCGGGGCCGAGAAGGGAAGAAATCGCGCGGCGCCGACGCCCTGGCGACCTTCGAGATGACGCGGCCCCTGGTCGGCGCCTCGGCGCTCGGCATCGCCCAGGCGGCCTACGAGTGGACGCTCGAGTACCTCGACGGCCGCTCCGAAGGCGGGACGCCGCTGCTGCAGATGCAGCGCATCCAGCAGCCCCTCGCGGATGTCGCGACCGAGATCGAGGCGGCGCGACTGCTCGTGCAGCGGGCCGCCTGGATGGGCCGCAACGGGATCCCGATGCGGGGCGGCCAGGGCTCGATGTCGAAGCTGAAGGGCGGCGACGTCGCGATGTGGGCCACCACCACGCTGATGGACCTGGTCGGCCCCGCCGCCTGGAGCACCGAGTTCCCGCTGGAGAAGTGGTTCCGCGACGCCAAGATCTACCAGCTGTTCGAGGGCACCGCCGAGATCCAGCGGATGGTCATCTCGCGCATGCAGGCCGCCGAATACGCGGAGCGCCTCGCCTACGGCGCCGACGTGGCCGCGCAGGCGGCGGCCGAGGGGGACACGACGGAGAAGGACGCGAAGGAGCCTGTCGCCGCGTAGCCGGCCCCGATTCGACCGTCGCCTGCCTTCGGGCGCCGCATCCGATTTTCGACCCCCCAGGGGTCCCCATCCGACCTTTCACCTCCCATATGCGGGGAAAAAGTCGGACAGGGGCGGGCGCAAGCCGGGTTGCATTCGATCTCGGCCGCCCTGCGGCGAAAGCTGCGCTTTAGCTAGCCTCCACCGCCATGTTCAAGACTCGCCCTGCCCCGGCGGCTCTGCTCGCCGCCGCGGCGGCGCTCGTGGCGCTGCTCCTGTTCAGCACCGCCGCCCCGGCCGAGGACCTCCACTCCAAGCTCGAGGAGAAGGAAGCGAAGCTCTCCAAGGTTCGCGAGCGGCAGGGCGTGCTGACGACGACGATCTCGCGCTACCGCAAGCGGATCGAACGGCTCACCGACGAGGTCGCGGCCCTCCGCACGGCGGAAGCCGAGGTGAGGGTGCGGCTCAGGGCGAAGCAGGCCGAACTCGACAAGGCGGTCGCTCAGCTCAGGGTCGCGCGAAAGCACCTGGCGGTCGTCCGGGCGCGCCTCAAGCGGGCCCTGGTGGCGCTGCGGCAGCACCTCGTGGCGATGTACGAAGCCGGCACGCCGGACATCCTCAGCGTGATCGTCGACTCCGACGGCTACGACGACCTGATCGACCGCACCGAGTACCTGAACCGGATCCACGGACTCGACGAGGCGGTCGTCGGCCGGGTCCGCGACCTGCGCGACCAGGTGAAGCGCACCGTGATCCGCCTCAAATCCGCGAAGCTGCGGATCGAAGCGGCGCGCGACGCGATCGCCGCCGAACAGCGGGCGCTGGCCGACGCGAGGGCCGCGGTGCAGGCGCGCCAGGCGAAGCTCGTCGCGGTGCGGCGCAGCCGCGAGGCGGCGCTGGCGAAGATTAACGATCACGCGCACAAGGTCGAGGGCGAAATGGCGGAGATCCAGGCGGAAATCGTCGCCAGGCTTCAATCGACCTCGTCCGCACCCCTTCCGGCCGGGCCGATCCGCTACGGCTCCGGACAGCTGATCTGGCCGGTCGACGGCCCGGTCGTCTCCGGCTACGGCCCGCGCTGGGGGCGCATGCACGAGGGCATCGACATCGCCGTCCCGGCGGGGACGCCGATCCGCGCAGCGGCCTCGGGCTCGGTGGTCCTGCTCCAGTCCGAATCGGGCAGCGGGGGCTACGGCAACTTCACCTGCCTCGACCACGGCGGCGCACTGCAGACCTGCTACGCCCACCAGTCCTCGTTCGCGGTCGGCTCCGGGCAGAGCGTCTCGCAGGGCGAGGTGATCGGCTACGTGGGCTGCACCGGCCATTGCTACGGCGATCACCTGCACTTCGAGGTGCGCGTCTCGGGCGCCCCCACAGACCCCCTCGGCTACCTCTAGCCCACCGGTCCGCGTAGGACCTCCGATTGACGGGTATGGCCGGGTACCATGATCCTGCGACCCCGGGTAGTCGAAGGGCGACAGAGGAGGCCAGCTTGATCCGTCAGGCCCGTTCCTATCTCGCAGGAGCACTCTCCGGCACCGCCCTGATCGGCGCGGCGGTGGTCGTCTTCGCCCTGCTCGTGACGACGCAGGCGCTGAGGGACTGGCCGATCTCCGGGCTCGGGCTGGACAAGGGCGCAAGTGAGGAGGTCTCGTCCTCTCCGGCGCAGTCGGCCGGGGGTGGCGCGGCGGCAGGCGAAGCCGGCGCGGCCGGCGGCGGAGGGCCGTCCGCGGGCAAAGGCTCCGCCGCCGCCGGCTCCGGAGCCCCCGGGCCGCGGGCGACCGCCGGGCAGCCCGGCGGCGTGGGATCCGGGCCCGCTCCCGACACCCCGGTCGCCTCCACGCCCGGGTCCGGCGCCACGCCGGGCGGGGGCTCCTCGCCGGCCGCCTCCAACGGCTCGGGGGGCTCCAAACCCGCCGGCGGCGGATCGGGCGGCGGCGGCCAGTCCACCTCGGGGAACGTCGCGAAAACGGTCAACGACACCGTTGACGGGGTCGACGACGCGCTCGGCGGGGCGCTGGACGAAACCGGGGTAACCAAGACGACCGAAGAAGTCGTGAACGGCGTGGCCGGGCCCGACTCCACCGTGGGCAAAACCGTCGACAAAGCCACGGACACGGTCGGCGGCATCGTCGGCGGGGATCGCTAGCCGAAACGCCGGATTACGCCAGCGAGAGCACGTGGGCCCTGTTCGGGGGAACGCGGCCCTCGAGCACGTCGAGGTAGGCGCCTTCGACCGCGGGGAAGCCCCGGCCGCGAATCACCTCCAGCCAGCTGCCCGTCCACTCGCAGAACGGATGCCAGGCGTCTGCCACGCGCTGCTCGAGGCCGGCGCGGCCCCAGTCCTCGGAGCGCTTGACGACCCGGTCGGGGGCGAAGAAGAAGGTCGGCGACGGCCCGGGCAGCTCGGCCTCACCGGGCTGGGGACCCTCCCAGTGCGTGAACCCCACAGCCATGCTGTGGGCGAGGTCGTCGCCGTAGTGGGAGTGGACCGCCATTCGGACCTGCGCGTCGCCGGCGATGTCGATGAAGCTCGCCGGGCCCGGCCCGAGGGAGTCGATCGCGTCGTAGGCGACGGCGCGGTCGTAGATCCCCAGGCCCTCGACGAACTCGACGCTCCGCGGTGAGGTCAGCCCCACCAGCTCGACACCCTCGCGCCGGTGCAGCATGAACGCCGCGGCGATCGCAGTCTTGCTCGAGGCGCTGGCGACGACGATCGGCCCGCGGGTGGCCAGGCCCTCGTCGGCCAGCTGGTCGTCGATCAGGAAGGAGGTGAAGAAGAGGGGGCGCAGGAGCATCTGGATCTCCTCGGTATCCGCCCGGTAGAAGGGGTCGCCCTCCGTGGCGAGATAGCGCTGGTAGGCCGACGGCAGGGAGGCCCGGTGCGGCGAGCCGTCCACGAACCCGCGCCCGTCGGGATCGGCGGGGGTCACGAGGAGGTGCGAGGAGGGGGGGAGGTACCCGTAGAGCCGCGTGCCCGGCTCGACTCCCTCGGCCTCGCTCCGCTCGACCTCGGCGAAGCCCCAGACGGGGATGCGCCCCCAGCCGTTCTCGGCCGGGAAGAAGTCCCAGTAGGACATCGCCTCGCCGAACACCCCGTAGGTGATGTTGTTGGCGGTCAGCCCGAAGGTCTCGACCCGGAGCAGCGCCTGGCCGGGCTCTGGCGCGGGCGTCTCCGAGTCGGCGATCCGGTACTGGCGCAGGTCGTCGCGCTTGACCAGGAAGTCGGTCATCCGTGCCCGCATGCTCTCACGTCGCGAGCTGGGCCTATAGCCTCGTCACCGTGATGGAGGAGAAGTCGGCTCTCGTCACCGGTGGATCTGGGTTCCTGGGGGGCTGGTGCCTGATCGAGCTTCTGCGCCGCGGCTACCGGGTGCGCACCACCGTGCGGGACCTCTCGCGCGAGCCGGAGGTCCGCGCCGCGATCGCCTCCGAGGTGGACGCCGGCGACCGCCTCTCGGTGCTGGCCGCCGACCTGCGCAGCGACGACGGCTGGGAGGGGGCCGTGGCCGGCTGCGACTACGTGCTGCACGTCGCCTCCCCGTTCCCGCCTGCGCAGCCGAAGGACCCCGACGAGCTGATCGTGCCCGCGCGGGAGGGGACGCTGCGGGTTGTGGGTGCCGCGCTGGAGGCCGGGGTCGGCCGCGTCGTGGTCACCTCCTCGATAGCGGCGATCCGGGGCGGCCGCGGCCGCGCACCCGCACCGCTCACCGAGAGTGATTGGACCGACCTCGGCAATCCGAAGCTGACGGCGTACGTGCGATCGAAGACGGTCGCCGAGCGCGCGGCGTGGGAGCTGGTGCGGGAGAGGGATGAGGCGGCGAGGCTCGCTGCGGTGTGTCCGGGCGCCATCCTCGGGCCGGTGCTGAGCGAGGATCGCTCTTTCTCGCTCGAGGTGATCGTGCGGCTGCTGGATGGGATGCCGGGCGCGCCGCGGCTCGGATTCAACTTCGTGGACGTCCGCGACGTGGCCGATCTGCACCTGAGGGCGATGCTCGCCCCCGAGGCGGGGGGCGAGCGCTTCGCCGCCGTCGCGCGGTTCATGTGGATGCCCGAGGTCGCCGCGGTGCTGCGCGAGCGCTTCGGGGAGGCGGCCGCCAGGGTGCCGAAGCGCACCCTGCCCAACCTGGCGGTACGCGCGATGGGGCTCTTCGACCCCGGGGTCCGCTCAATCGTCGGCGACCTCGGCAAGCGGGTGGAAGTGTCGAGCGAGAAGGCGAGGGCGACGCTCGGCTGGTCGCCGCGCCCGGTCGAGGAGACGATCGTCGACTGCGCACAGAGCCTGCTCGCGCAACAAGGTGCCCTGCGTGCCTGAGACCGGCGCGGTGGACGGCGCGCGACCCGTCACAATGCGCCTCCATGATGGGCGCTAGGACGGAGCACGGAAAAGCGGGCGCGGTGGCCGACCCGATCGCGGGCTCGGCGGTCTACCCGGCCGGGAGCCGGGTCAACGAGCGCGGCCACCTGGAGATCGGCGGCTGCGACGTGGTCGAGCTGGCCGCGGAGCTCGGCACCCCCGCCTACATCTACGCCGAGGCGGAGATGCGCGAGCGCGCCCGCGCCTACCGCGAGGCCTTCGAGCGCCTCACCGACGACTACGAGATCGTCTTCGCCAGCAAGGCGATGCCCTGCACGGCCGTCTACCGGCTGTTCGCCGAGGAGGGCCTCTCGGTCGACGTGGCCTCCGGCGGCGAGCTGCACATGGCGCTGCGCGCCGGCTTCGACCCCGGCCGCATCCACATGCACGGCAACAACAAGACCGACGAGGAGATCCTCCTCGCGGCGCGGGCGGGGGTCGGGCACCTGATCCTCGACTCCTTCGACGAGATCGACCGCTGCGAGCGGCTGCTCGAGGAGCCCCAGGACGTGCTGATCCGCGTCACCCCGGGGATCAGGCCCTCCACCCACGACTTCATCCAGACCGGGCAGCTCGACTCCAAGTTCGGCTTCGGGCTCGAGGACGGGCTGGCGGCGCGCGCGATCGAGAGGGTGCTCGCCTCCGACAAGCTCAACCTGGTCGGGCTCCACGCCCACATCGGCTCGCAGATCTTCGAGCTGGAGCCGTACCGGCTGGCGATCCGGGCGATCGGCGAGCTGGCCGGCGACTGGTGCCGGCTCGTCAACGTGGGCGGCGGGCTCGGCATCGCCTACACGGCCGAGGACGAGCCGCCCTCGATCGACGCCTACGTCGAGGTCAAGGTGCGCGGCGTGCACGACGTGTTCGGCCAGGACGTCAGGGTCCTGGTCGAGCCGGGCCGATCTCTGGTCGGCAACGCCGGCGTGACCGCCTACCGGATCGGCACGGTGAAGGAGATCCCCGGCATCCGCACCTACGTCGCCGTCGACGGAGGGATGTCGGACAACATGCGGCCGATGCTCTACGGCTCCCGCTACGAGGCGCTGATCGCCGACCGGGCGGGCGCCGTGCCGGAGACGCCGGCGACGATCGCCGGCATGCACTGCGAGTCCGGCGACGTGATCGTCCGCGACGCGATGCTCGCCGCGCCGACCGTCGGCGACGTGCTGGTCACCCCGGCGACCGGCGCCTACGGCTACGCGATGGCCAGCAACTACAACGGCGTCCCGCGGCCTCCGGTGCTCTTCTGCCGCGACGGCGAGGCGCGCGTCGTCGTGCGCCGCGAGACCTACGAGGACCTGACGGCGCGCGACGTCGATGGTTAGAGCCCCTTCGAAATCCCCCCGCGCACGCCTGGCGGCGGCGGACCGGCGCGTCGCGACGTCCTCGGGAGGCGGCAATGCCTCCAGCATTGGCCGCCCCCCGGCGTCCTTGCCCCGCTTGGTCCGGCGCTCGCCAGCCGCACACGCGGAGATTCCGAATGGGCTCTGAGAAGGTCCGCATCGGGCTGCTGGGGCGCGGCACGGTCGGCGCCGCCTTCGCCGACCTGCTCGCGGCGCGGGCCGACGCGGTCGAGGCGGCGACCGGGCGGCGCCCGGAGCTGGCCGGGACTCTGACCCGCAGCGAGGGCGACTTCGGCGAGATCCTCGCCGGCTCCGACCTGATCGTCGAGCTGATCGGCGGCACCGATCCCGCCCGCGACTACCTGCTGGAGGCGTTGGCGGCGGGCAAACCTGTCGTCACCGCCAACAAGCAGGCCCTCGCCCAGCACGGCGACGAGCTGTTCGAGGCGGCCCACGAGGCCGGGGTGCAGCTTCGCTTCGAGGCGGCGGTGGCCGGGGTGATCCCGATCGTGCGGGTGATCCAGGAGAGCTTCGGCGTGACCGAGATCGACAAGGTCTTCGGAATCGTCAACGGCACCACCAACTTCATCCTCAGCGAGATGGCGGCGAGCGGCGCCGCCTACACGGAGGTGCTCGCCCGCGCCCAGGAGCTGGGCTACGCGGAGGCAGACCCGACCGACGACGTAACCGGCGCCGACGCGGCGGCGAAGATGGCGATCCTCGCCCGGCTCGCCTTCCACACCTCGGTCACCCTCGACCAGGTCGCCTACGAGGGGATCGAGGGCATCACCCCCGACGACCTCGCCTACGCGCAGGAGCTCGGCCTCTCGCTGAAGCTGCTCGGCGTCGCCGAGCGGCGCGACGGCGGGATCAGCGTCCGCGTCTTCCCCTGCTTCCTCTACGGGGGGCATCCGCTCGCTCCGGTCAGCGGCCCCTTCAACGCGGTGATGGTCGAGGCGCCGGAGATCACCGAGGTGACGATGTCGGGGCCCGGCGCGGGCGGTGTGGAGACGGCATCGGCGGTGCTGGGCGACGTCGTCTCGATCCTCGCCGGAGAGGCGCCCGCACACGACGCCGGCGCCTCGCTGGAGGTCGTCTCCGACGTCAGCTCCTCCTTCTACCTGCACCTGGAGGTCGCCGATCGTCCCGGCGTCCTCGCCAAGATCGCCCAGGTGCTGGGCGACAACGAGGTCTCGGTGAAGAGCGTCGTGCAGCGCGGGATCGGCGACGACGCGCGCCTTGTGATGGTCGTCCACGAATGCCTCGAGTCGCGCTTCGTCGCCGCCGTCGAGGAGATCGCCCAGTTGGAGGAGGTGCGCTCGCCCCCGCGCTCCATCCGGGTAATCGAGGAGGAGTTCGTTTGAGGGCGCCGGGGGTCCCCTGATGCCCGTTCCGTTGATCGAGCGCTACCGGGACCGGCTACCGCTGGAGCCCGACGACCCGGTCGTCTCCCTGAACGAGGGATCGACCCCGCTGATCAGGGCGGAGCGGCTCGGCGAGCGGCTCGGCGTTCCGGCCTATCTCAAGTTCGAGGGGGCGAACCCGACCGGGTCCTTCAAGGACCGCGGCATGACCGTCGCCGTCTCCCGGGCGAAGGGGCGCGGAGCCGAGGCGATCATCTGCGCCTCGACCGGCAACACGGCCGCCAGCGCTGCCGCCTACGCGGCACGGGCGGGGCTGCGCGGGGCGGTGATCGTGCCGGAGGGCAAGATCGCGATCGGCAAGCTCGCCCAGGCGCTGATGCACGGCGCCCGGGTGATCGCCCTGCAGGGCAACTTCGACGAGGCGCTGCAGATCGTCCGCGAGCTCGCCGAGCGCCACCCGATCGAGCTGGTCAACTCGGTCAACCAGTACCGGATCGAGGGGCAGAAGACGGCGGCGTTCGAGGTGGTCGAGGAGCTGGGCGAAGCCCCCGGGGCGCTGGCGATCCCGGTCGGCAACGCCGGCAACGTGACGGCCTACTGGCAGGGATTCGAGGAGCTGGGGACGGCGCCGGTCCTCTACGGCTTCCAGGCCGACGGGGCGGCCCCGCTGGTCCACGGCGCCCCGGTCGAGCACCCCGAGACGGTGGCCTCGGCGATCCGGATCGGCAACCCCGCCCGCTGGGAGGAGGCGATGGCGGCCTTCACCGCCTCGCGGG
This sequence comes from Solirubrobacterales bacterium, assembly GCA_036374255.1. Lineage (GTDB taxonomy): Bacteria > Actinomycetota > Thermoleophilia > Solirubrobacterales > 70-9 > VRUE01. Next base: position 10,449 of record DASUUD010000114.1, read on the forward strand.
GACGGGTCGCCGCGGTCTCCGACGAGCAGATCCTCGACGCCTACCGCTGGATCGCCGACCACGAAGGCGTCTTCTGCGAGCCCGCCTCGGCCGCCTCGGTGGCCGGCCTGCTCGCCCACGGCTTCCCGGTCGCGGAGGGCGCGGCGCCGCCCGAGTCGGTGGTCTGCGTGCTCACAGGGCATGGGCTCAAGGACCCCGACACCGCGCTCTCCAAGGCGCCGCCCGTGGTCAACTGCGAGAACGACATCGCCGCCGTGGAGCAAGCGGTTTTCGCATGACGACGCGGCGCCGGCTGATCCGCGTCCCCGCGTCCTCGGCCAACCTGGGACCGGGCTACGACGTGATGGCCGCGGCGCTGGCGCTGATCCTCGAGCTGGAGGTGGAGGAGAGCGGCGAGTTCTCCTTCGACCCGGGCGGGCTCGAGGTGCCGGCAGGGCGCGACAACCTGATCGTGCGCGCCTTCGAGAGCCTCCACTCCGCCGACGGGATCGCCTTCCGGCTGCGCGAGGGGATCCCCCTCGCCCGCGGCCTGGGCTCGAGCGCTGCGGCGATCGTCGCCGGCCTCTTCGCCGCCGACCATCTCTACGAGCTGGCGCTCTCGCGAGAGGAGATACTGGCTCGGGCGACCGAGCTCGAGGGGCACCCCGACAACGTCGCGGCGGCGATCTACGGCGGTTTCGTGCTCTGCGGACGCGGGCCCGACGGCAGGCCCGAAGCGGCCCGCTTCGACCCGCCGGACGGGCTGGAGGGAATCGTTGTCATTCCTCCCGAGGAGGTCTCGACGGAGCTTGCCCGCGAGGCGATCCCGGCCGAGATCCCCCTGGCCGACGCGGTCGCCAACGTCTCCGCCGCCTCGCGCCTGGTGCTCGGCCTGCGCAGCGCCGACCTCGACCTGGTCGCCCGCGGCCTGGAGGACCGGATCCACCAGCCCCGCCGCCGCGACCTCTTTCCCCGCTCGATGGAGCTGGTCGACGCCGCCCGCGAGCTGGGCGCGCTCGGCGCGACGATCTCGGGTGCCGGCCCCACCGTGCTCGTCTGGACCACCTGGCAGGACGCCGGCAAGGTCGCCGAGGCGCTGGAGAGCCGCTGCGAGGGCTGGGCCGAGGTGCGCCGCCTTCCCTTCACCCCGCATGGCGCCGACGTCCCCGAGCTTTAGCCGGGCGGTATGGTCGTCACGACCGGGTCAGCGAGAGGAAGGGAGAGAAATGGCCGACGGCTACACGATCAAGCACCGTGACGAATTCGAGGTGATGGAGGGGTCGGGGGACTCGACCTGGAGGCTGGCGCGCAAGGCGCTCGGCACCTCGTCGTTCGGGTTCAACCTGGTGGAAATCGCCCCCGGCGGCCAGATACCCGAGCACGACCACGCCGACGAGGGCGAAGACGAGCTTTACATCATCCTCGAGGGCGATGGGGTCATCCGCATCGACGGGGAGGACCACCCGGCACCGGCCGGAACCTACGCCTCGATCGACCCGTCCGTCAGCCGCACGATCCTCAACCGCTCCGACGCGCCGGTGACCGCCCTGCTGATCGGCGTCCGGCCGGAAGGCGGCTACGAGCCGATGTCCTGGGGCTGACCAGCCCGAGGCAGCGAATCACCGTCACGTTTTCCATGAGTGGCATGGAAAACGTGACGCCCATGGATTCCCGCTGTTTGCGGGAAAAGCGAATTTTCTCGTTTCTGCCGCCCCGGGCGGCCCTATAATTCCCCAACTCGTCAACCCGTCGCGCGCCCGCTCGGAGAAGGCGCGGATCCCGGGAGGTCAGCTTGAACAACCACCAGTCACGCCCTGGCGCGAGCGCGCAGCGTTACTCCCCTGAAGTCGCCTACCGGCCCCTCGTCTCGCCGCCGAGCGTTGAGGACAAGGACGCCTGCGCGATCTACGCCTCGGTGCGCAAGGACGCGACGCCGAGTCACGAGCCGATCCGCCTGGCGCTCGCGGCCCTGCAGAAGATGCTCCACCGCGCCGGCAACGTGGACGGCGAGGGGGACGGCTGCGGGGTCCTGCTCGACATCCCCCGCAGGATCTGGGCGGAGGAGGTGCGGGCCGGCGGGCACGATCCGTCGCTGACGCTCGACGACGCCTTCGCGGTCGCCCACGTCTTCGTGGAGCGCACCCAGGACCTGCAGAGAATCCAGCACGACGCCCGGGAGCTGCTCGGCCAGGGGGGCTTCCGCATCCTCGCCGAGCGGGTCGGGGTGGTGGACTCGACGGCGCTCGGGCCGACCGCGCGCGAGGAGGAGCCGCACTTCTGGCAGGTCGCGGGCCTGGTCGCCGACGCCTCGCGCCGCAACCGCGTCGTCTTCGATCTGCAGATCGAGCTGGAGCGGGAGCTCGACGTCCACGTTCCCTCCTTCTCGGCGACGACCTGCGTCTACAAGGTGATGGGCTCGCCGAGGGTGCTCGGCTCCTACTACCCCGACCTCTCCGACGAGCGCTTCGAGGCGATCGGCTGCTTCGGGCACAACCGCTACTCGACCAACACCTGGCCCTCCTTCAAGCGTGTGCAGCCGTTCTCGGTGCTGGGCCACAACGGCGAGATCAACACGATCGAACAGCTGCGCCAGGAGGCGGGGATGCTCGGCGTGCCGATCCAGCCCGGCTGCTCGGACTCCCAGGACCTCAACCGCACGATCGAGACGCTGGTCAGCCGCGAGGGGCTCAGCCTGGCGGAGGCGATGGAGATGGTGGTGCCGCCGATCGTCCCGGAGATCCGCTCGCTGCCCGAGGACCTGCACTCCTTCTACATGTACCTGCGTCAGGCGATGGGCCCGTTCGCGCAGGGCCCGGTGGCGCTGATCTCGCGCCACGCCGACGAGTGTGTGTTCTCCGCCGACGCGATGGGCCTGCGGCCGCTCTGGCAGGTGGAGACGGCTGACGAATTCGTCTTCAGCTCCGAGCCGGGCGTCGTCTCGGTGGGGGAGATGGTCTCCGAGCCGAAACCGCTCGCCCCGGGGGAGAAGGTGCTGGTCGAGATCGACCGCGACCGCAAGCGCTCCAAGCTCCGCCCCCACGCCGAGATGCTGCGGCTGGTCCGCGACCGCTGGCTGAAGCGCAACGGCGCCGAGCGGGTCGGCCCCTACGAGCGGGCGCTGGAGACGGGCGGGCCGCTCGAGGGCGGCGAGGTCCCCGGGTACTCCGACGCCGGGCCCGAGGAGCCGGTGAAGGTCTCCGATCGCATCCTCGCGGGCTTCGGCTGGCAGCGCGACGACGTGAAACTTGTCCAGCAGATGGCCTCCAACGGGTCGGAGCCGGTGGGCTCCCTAGGCTACGACGGCCCGCTCGCCGCGCTCTCTCCCGAGCGCCAGAACCTGGCCGACTACTTCAAGGAGACGGTTGCCGTCGTCACCAACCCGGCGATCGACCGCGAACGCGAGATGGAGCACTTCTCCACCCGGGCGGTCTTCGGGCGCCGCCCCTCGCTGAGCTCGGCCGATCACGACACCGCCACGATCGAGACCTCCTTCCCGGTGATCCTCGGCGGACACCACGGGTTGGCGCCGCTCTCCGACAAGACCTACCGCAGGGTGGCGCGCGCCAACGACACCTACCTGCTCGAGGACCTCTGGGAGGAGTTCCGGGGGCGGGCCGGCGCCGTCGACATCTCGCTGCTCGAGTCGGAGACCACCCAGGGGGCGATCGAGCGGATCAAACAGGAAGCGGTTAAGAAGGTCCGCGACGGAGCCGAGCTGCTGGTCCTCACCGACCGCACCGTCTACGACGCCGACCGCCGCTACCTCGACCCCCACCTCGCCACCTCGGCGATCGACCAGGCGCTCAAGTACTTCCGGGTCGAGCCCGGCGAGGAGAACCTGCGCCGGCGCTGCGGCATCGTGCTGCGCTCGGCGGCGATCCGCAACGTCCACGACGTGATGCTCGCCCTCGGGCTGGGCGCCAACGGGGTCTGCCCGTACACGATGGTCGAGGTGATCTGCGTCGAGGATTACGAGACCGACATCGGCAATCTCTGCGCGGCGCTGACCAAGGGGATCGAGAAAGTGATCTCGACGATCGGGATACACGAGGTGCGCGGCTACGCGCGCCAGTTCTCCTCGATCGGCGTCAAGCCAGAGCTGGCCGAGATCTTCCAGACCGAGGCCTTCGCCGCCTCGGACTCCGGCGGCACCGGCTTCGAGGACCTCGACGAGGGCTCCAACGAGCGGGCCCGGGTCCTCTCCGCCGACGAGGAGGCGAAACCGGCCAAGACCTTCCGCTTCTACCCCAAGGTCTACAAGGCGGCGATCGCGACCGCCAACGGCAACGGCGACTATGCCGAATACTCCGAGAAGGTCCGCGACCTGGAGGCGCAGAACCCGATCTCGATGCGCCACATCATGGGCCTG
>DASUUD010000115.1:0-12183 GCA_036374255.1 Solirubrobacterales bacterium
CCGGCAGGCGGAACGGCCAGCTACTTCGTGATGAAACGCGAGGACGACGAATGGAAGTCGACGAGCATTTCGACCGGCACGCCATTCGACCCGACGCCCCCACCCCCGGCGGGCAAATAGAGGCGGCCCTTCCGGCGCCGACCCGCCCCCGAGCATCGCCGCTAGAGTTGATCGCCCGCCCGGATAGCTCAGTTGGTAGAGCACTTCCATGGTAAGGAAGGGGTCACCGGTTCGAGTCCGGTTCCGGGCTTGACCTCCACCGCCGACCCGACAGGCTGGGCGCGGCGCGCGATAGCTTGCCGCGCATGAACTTCTCGCTGAGCGACGAGCAGCAGGACTTCGTCGACGCGATCCGCGACTTCTGCGCCCGCGAGTGCGGGACGCGGGAGCGGCGCGAGGAGCTGACCGAGGGTTACTCGAAGAGCCACAGCGACTCCATCTACCGGCAGATGGCCGAGCTGGGCTGGCTGGGGGTGACGATTCCGGAGGAGCACGGGGGCTCCGGCGGCACGATGCTCGACGCCTGCCTCTTCATGGAGGAGACGTCGCGGGGCCTGGCGCCGATCGGCGGCTACGCGACCACGCTGATCGTCGCCGGTGCCACGCAGCGCTTCGGCAGCGACGAGCAGAAGCGGGAGATCCTCGGCGGCATCGCCGGCGGCGCGGTCGAGGCGATCGCGATGACCGAGCCCGAGGCCGGCTCCGACGTCGGCGCCCTCACCACCTCCGCCGAGCGGGTGAACGGCGGCTTCGTCCTCAACGGCCAGAAGGTCTTCTGCTCCAACGCCCACATCGCCGACCACATCCTGATCGTCTGCCGCACCAGCAAGGGCTCCTCCAAGCACGAGGGGCTCTCGATGGTCTGGGTGCCGCGCGAGGCCGACGGGCTGGAGATCGTCCCGATCCCGACCATGGGCGGCGAGGAGACCAACCACCTCTACCTGACCGACGTCGAGGCGCCGGGTGATGCCCTGCTCGGCACCGCCGACCAGGGCTGGACGCAGCTGATGGCCGGCCTCAACGTCGAGCGCCTGATTCTCGCCGCGACGATGCTGGGATTCGCCCAGCGCGCCCTGGACGACGTCCTCGACTACGTCAAGGAGCGCAGGCAGTTCGGTCGCCCGATCGGTTCCTTCCAGGCTCTCCAGCACCGCATCGCCGACATGGCGACCGAGGTCGAGGCGGCCCGCTTGATGACCCGTTGGGTCGCCACCCTCACCGACGAGGATCCCGACCGCATGCTCCCGCGGGAGGCCTCGATGGTGAAGCTCTACGTGACCGAGGTCGCCAAACGCGCCACGGTCGAGGGCATGCAGATGATGGGTGGCTACGGCTATGCCTCCGAGTACGACATGGAGCGCCTCGTCCGCAGCGCGATGGTCTCCACCATCTACGGCGGCACCTCCGAGATCCAGCGCAACATAATCGCCAAGACCCTCGGCCTCTGAGCGGGCGGCCCGGGGCGCTCCAGGGCGCTATTCTTCGGTTCAGCCTCGCGCCTCGGCCCGGGGTTTTCTCTTGTAACGGCTTCCGTACGGCAACGAGGAGAAATGGCTCGCGGAGATGTCCGCATCGCGGTGACGTTGGCTTGCGAAGACTGCAAGCGGCGCAACTATCAGACCAACAAGTCGCGGCGCAATACGCCGGACCGCATAGAGCTGCGCAAGTTCTGCCGCTGGTGCGGGCGCCACACCGCGCACAAGGAGACTCGCTGAACGGAAATGGCCAAGACACGCGCACAGCGCAAGGCCGAGCGCCGCGCCCGCGAAGCGGAGGCGAAGAAGCGCTCGGGCGCCAAGCGCTCCTCCGACTCGGAGGCCCAGCACGACACGCAGGTCCCGGTCTCCGGCGAGGTGGCCGAGGTCGAGGCGGTCGAGGCGGGAATGGCGGCGGGCGCCCCCGAAGCGGACCTCGAGACCCCCGACGCTCCGAAGCCGACCCGCGCCCAGCGTCGCGCGGAAGCCAAGCGCGCGAAGGAAGCCGAGAAGCGGCAGCGCGAGGACCGCAAGCGCCGCGAGCGCGAGCAGCTCGCGAAGCGCCAGAAGCAAGCAGCCGCGGAGAGGCAGCGGACCGGGGTCTTCGGCTTCCTCGCCTCCTGCTGGGCGGAGCTGAAAAAAGTCCAGTGGCCGGACCGCGACACCCTCGTCCAGGCGAGCGCGGTGACGATTATCTTCGTCGGCGTGGCGGCCGCATACCTGGGCGCGCTCGACGGCGTCTTCAACTTCATCATCCAGCGGATCCTCTAGCCGCCGGCTCCCCACAAACCTCGAACAAAGGCTTTCTCAGATGTATCGCTGGTACGTGATCAATACCTACTCCGGGCACGAGAACAAGGTCAAGCACAATCTCGAGCACCGGGTGCAGACGATGAGCCAGAACCGCAACGTGCGCCAGGTCGTCGTCCCCACCGAGCAGGTGATGGAGGTCAACAAAGAGGGGCAGAAAGAACCGAAGGAGAAACGGACGATGCCCGGCTACGTGCTGGTCAACATGGAGATGACCGACGACGCCTGGGGACTGGTCAAGAACACGCCGGGGGTAACCGGGTTCGTCGGCTCGCGAAACAAACCCGTGCCGCTCTCCAAAGTTGAGGTCGACCGCCTCCTGCACCGGGAGACCGCGGAGCGGCCGCGCACCCAGGCGCAGTTCTCGATCGGCGAGTCGGTCAAGGTCATCTCCGGCCCCCTCTCCGACTTCTCCGGCGAGATCGCCGAGATCAACGAGGACGCCGCCAAACTCAAGGTGCTCGTCTCGATCTTCGGCCGCGAGACGCCGGTCGAGGTCAACTACGACCAGGTCAAGAAGATCTAGTCCGGACCGCTACCCTCCCGAGCCCCGATGGCGAAAAAAGTCCTCACGATCATCAAGCTGCAGATCCAGGCGGGCAACGCGAACCCGGCCCCGCCGGTCGGCCCCGCGCTCGGCCAGCACGGGGTCAACATCATGGAGTTCTGCAAAGCCTTCAACGCCCAGACCCAGGCCGAGGGCGGGACGATCATCCCGGTCGAGATAACCGTCTACGAGGACCGCTCCTTCGACTTCGTCACCAAGACCCCGCCTGCCGCCGTTCTGATCAAGGAAGCGATCGGCATCCCCAAAGGCTCCGGCGAGCCGCACGTGAACAAGGTCGGGACGATCTCGATGGACCAGGTCCGCCAGATCGCCGAGCGCAAGATGCCCGACCTGAACGCCAACGACCTGGATGCCGCCTCGAAGATCATCGCCGGCACCGCCCGCTCGATGGGCGTCGACGTGGAGTAGGACGATGGCACACGGGAAACGCTACCGCCAGCAGTACGGCAAGGTGCAGCGCGACAGGGCCTACCCGCCCGGCGAGGCGATCGCGCTGATCAAGCAGACCGCTAGCGCGAATTTCGACGAGACCGTGGAGCTGCACCTGCGGTTGGGTGTCAACGTCCGCCACGCCGAGGAACAGCTGCGCGGGACGCTTGCGCTGCCGCACGGCCTCGGCAAAGACGTCACCGTCGCCGTCTTCGCCCAAGGACAGCAGGCGCGCGACGCCGAAGCGGCGGGGGCCGATTTCGTCGGCGCCGAGGATCTCGCGAAGAAAGTCCAGGAGGGGTGGACCGACTTCGACGTGGCGATCTCGACGCCGGAGATGATGAAGACGGTCGGCCAGCTGGGACGAGTGCTCGGCCCGCAGGGCAAGATGCCCAACCCCAAGGTCGGCACTGTCACCGACGACATCGAGAAGGCGGTCGGCGAGTCGAAGGCGGGCAAGGTCGAGTACCGGACCGACCGGCAGGCGATCGTCCACCTGGCGATCGGCAAGGCGAGCTTCGAGCCACAGCATCTGCTCGACAACTGCATGGCGGTGATCGACGAGGTCAACCGCGCCAAGCCCTCCTCGGCGAAGGGCCGTTACATCCTCTCGGCGACCCTGACGACGACGATGGGGCCCGGGATCCGGATCGACGCCTCGAAGTCCAAAGACCGCGACCTTTCCGGCGCCGCCGCGAGCCGCGCCCCTGAGGAGGCCGACGCCCCAGAGCAGTCCGAGCCCGCAGAGGAGGCGGCGACCGCCTAAACTGCGTCGCCGCCAGCCGAAGACCACCGGCAGCCGCCGACGGGACGAGAGCGTCCTCATTGGGGACGGAACCGGCCCGCCGGCAGCGGAAGCCCGGTGCAGGTGAGACGATGAACCGAGAGCAGAAGACAGCGACAATCGAGGAGATCGCCGCCCAGATCGAGGCGGCGGAGGCAATCTTCGCGGTCGATTACCGGGGCATCAGCGTCCCGCAGGCCGCCGAGCTGCGGGGCAAGCTGAGGGAGGCCGACGCCAGCTTCCGCGTCGTCAAGAACCGCCTCAGCAAGCTGGCCGCGGAGAAGGCCGGGGAGGAGCGGCTCGCCGAGCTGCTCGAGGGCCCGACCGCGCTGACCTTCGTCCGCGGCGACACGGCTCAGGCCGCGAAGGCGATCACGACCTTCAACAAAGCGCACGAGGTGCTCACCTTCAAGGGCGGCTTCATGGATGGGGTCACCCTGGACGAGGAGCGCTTCAAGGCGATCGCCCGCCTGCCCGCCCGCGACGTGCTCTACGGCCAGTTCGCCGGCATCGTGGCGAGCCCGCTGACCGGCCTGGCCCGCGGTCTGGGATCAATGATCCAGGGGCTCGCCGTTCAGCTGGGGCAGATTGCGGAGAAAGGATTGGTCACCGGCGAGGCACAAACCGCCTCGGGCGCGGGTCCTGTCGCCGAGGACGACTCGTCGTCCTCGCAGGGCGCGGACGAGGAGTCATCCTCCACGCCACCCGGGGACGAGGCGTCTGAGGACGCGCCCGAGACGGAGGCTGGCCTCTGAGGATGCCGCAACTGACGACGCTTCAGCTGAGGGGCCCGCTACCGAGGAGGCGCCGGACGAAGGTGACGAGGGTGCAGACGCTTCCGATGATTCCGAGACTTCCGATGATTCAAACGAGGAGGACAACGAGTAAATGGCAAGCAAAACTTCGACAGAGGACTGGATCGAGGAGCTGAAGGGCATCTCGGTCCTCGAGCTATCCGAGCGGAACAAAGCGCTCGAGGAGGAGTTCGGCGTGTCCGCGACCGCGGTCGCGGCGGCCGCCCCTGCTGCCGCGGGCGCCCCGGCCGCGGAGGGCGAGGGCGGCGCCGAAGAGGCGGCCACGGTCGACGTCGTGCTGAGCGAGGTCGGCGGCCAGAAGGTCCCCGTGATCAAGGTCGTGCGCGCCGCCACCGGACTCGGCCTGAAAGAGGCCAAGGCGCTGGTCGACGAGGCCCCCAAGGCGATCAAAGAGGGCGTTGACCGCGAGGAGGCGGAGAAGATCAAGGGCGAACTGGAGGAGGCCGGCGCGACGGTCGAGCTCAAGTAAGATCCCAGGCAGGCTGCGATCCGACCCCCTGCGCAGGGAGGGGTGCCTGCGGCCGAGTGCGCCCGTATGTTATTTTTCGCGGTCGCGCGCCTGTTGTCATCCCTGCCCCATATCTGCGCTGTAAACACGTCCCTCTGACCGTCTGAGGAGCCGCCGACTTTGGCACGTTCGAACGCTGCCCCCGTAACCCGCAGGAGTTTCTCCCGACTAAAGACCCCCGTCGAAGTCCCCCACCTGATCGATATCCAGCGTCGCTCCTTCGAGGAGCTGACCGATCCGAAGAAGGGCGGGCTGCGAGAGACGATCGACGATATCTCGCCGATCGAGGACTACACGGGGAACCTCGCGATCGTCTTCGGCGACTTCAAGTTCGAGGATCCGCCGCACTCGATCGAGGAGTGCCGCGAGAAGGACATGACCTATTCGCGGCCGCTTACCGCCACGGTCGCCTTCCAGAACAAAGAGACGGGCGAGATCCGCGAGCAGGCCGTCTTCATGGGCGACTTCCCCTGGATGACCGAGCGGGGCACCTTCATCATCAACGGAACCGAGCGCGTCGTCGTCACCCAGCTGGTCCGCTCCCCCGGCGCCTACGTGATGGCGCCGAAGGACCCCGAGAAGCAGGTCTTCATCGCCAACCTGATGCCCGCCCGCGGTTCCTGGCTGGAGCTGGAAGTCGACAAAAAGGGCCGCGTCTTCGTCCGCATCGACCGCAAGCGGAAACTGCCGGTGACCGTGCTGCTGCGCTCCATGGGCTACGTCGAGGACGAGCAGCTCCTGCAGATGTTCGACAACTCGGTCTACATCAGGCACACGATCGACGCCGACCCGGAGGCGACCAAGACCGAGGAAGGCGCCCTGATCGAGCTGTTCAAGAAGCAGCGCCCGGGAGAGCCTCCCTCCGTTGACGCCGCCCGCGCCCTACTCGAGCAGCTCTTCTTCGACCCCAAGCGCTACGACCTGACCCGGGTCGGCCGCTACAAGCTGAATGCCCGCCTCGACCTCGACGTCGACCTCGACAACCGGGTCCTCACCCACGACGACATCATCGCCCTGGTCAAGGAGCTGGTCAGCCTGCCGAAACTGCTCGGCATCCCGGAGGAGATCGACGAGGAGAACCCGATCAAGGACTATTCGGCGGAGGCGCGCACCTACCCCCGCGAGCCGGTCAACGAGCACCTCGACGAGTACGAGCACTTCGGCAACCGGCGCCTGCGGACCGTCGGCGAGCTGATCCAGGAGGCCTTCAGGATCGGCCTCTACCGGATGGAGCGCGTCGTCCGCGAGCGGCTGACGACCGAAGACGCCGACGCGATCACCCCGCAGACGATCATCAACATCCGCCCGGTCGTCGCGGCGCTGAAGGAGTTCTTCGGCTCCTCCCAGCTCTCCCAGTTCATGGACCAGACCAACAGCCTGGCCGGGCTCAGGCACCGGCGCCGGCTCTCGGCGCTGGGCGCCGGCGGCCTGACCCGCGAGCGGGCCCCGATCGAGGTCCGCGACGTGCACCCGACCCACTACGGCCGGATGTGCCCGATCGAGACCCCGGAGGGGCCGAACATCGGCCTGATCGGCTCGCTCTCCTCCTTCGCGCAGATCTCAGAGCACGGCTTCGTCACGACCCCCTACCGGGTGGTCAAAGACGGCGTGGTCACCGACAAGATCGTCCACCTGGACGCCACCCAGGAGGAGGACATGGTGATCGCCCAGGCGAACTCCGAGATCGACCCGAAGACGGACAAGCTGAAGGGGCCGCAGGTGCTGGTCCGGGCCGGCGAGCAGGAGTACGCGACCGCCGCCCCCAAAGAGGTCGACCTGATGGACGTCTCGCCGTCGCAGATCTGGTCGGTGACGACGGCGCTGATCCCCTTCCTCGAGCACGACGACGCCAACCGGGCGCTGATGGGTTCCAATATGCAGGCCCAGGCGGTGCCCCTGCTGAAGCCGGAGCCGCCGCTGATCGGCACCGGCATGGAGCGCCGCGCCGCGATCGACACGGGCGACGTGGTGCTGGCCGAGAACGCCGGCCAGGTCACCCACGTCGACTCCGAGCAGATCGTCGTCACCCACGGCTCCAAGAAGGACGAGTACCGGCTGCACAAGTTCATGCGCTCGAACCAGGGCACGATCATCCATCAGCGCCCGATCGTCGGCACCGGGCAGCAGGTGAAGGCGGGGGACGTGCTCTCGGACGGCTCCTCCACCGCGGGCGGTGAGATCGCCCTCGGCAAGAACTGCCTGGTCGCCTTCATGTCCTGGGAGGGCTACAACTTCGAGGACGCGATCATCATCTCCCAGCGGCTGGTCAAGGACGACGAGCTGACCTCGATCCACATCGAGGAGTACGAGATCGACGCCCGAACCACGAAGCTGGGCGACGAGGAGATCACCCGCGACATCCCGAACCGCTCCGAGGAGAGCCTCCGCAACCTCGACGAGCGCGGCATCGTCCGGGTCGGCGCCGAGGTCGTATCCGGCGACCTGCTCGTCGGCAAGGTGACACCCAAGGGCGAGACCGAGCTGACCGCCGAGGAGAAGCTGATCCGCGCGATCTTCAAGGAGAAGGCGCGCGAGGTTCGCGACACCTCGCTGAAAGTGCCCCACGGCGAGGGCGGAGTCGTCATCGACGTGCTCACCTTCAGCCGCGACGAGGGCGATGACCTGCCGCCCGGCGTCAACGACCTGGTCCGCGTCTACGTGGCGACCAAGCGCAAGATCGCCGAGGGCGACAAGCTCGCGGGCCGCCACGGGAACAAGGGTGTGATCTCGAAGATCGTGCCCGAAGAGGACATGCCCCATCTCGAGGACGGCACCCCCGTTGACGTGATCCTCAACCCGCTCGGCGTGCCGAGCCGGATGAACATCGGCCAGGTCCTCGAGACGCACCTCGGCTGGGTCGCCGGCAACGGCTGGTACGACGACGGCTCCGACGCCTACAAGCGCGCACAAGGCAAGGACGGCGACGGCCGCGTCTACGTCTCGACCCCCGTCTTCGACGGCGCCACGGTCGAAGACGTCGACGAGGCGCTCTGCCGCTGGTCGGAGGAAAACGGGGACCGGGGCATCGACCTCGGCGTGGACAAGCGCGAGCGCTCCGGCGCGCGCTGCGCGGGCGCGGTGCAGCTCTACAACGGCCGCACCGGCGAGCCCTACGAGGGCAAGGTGACGGTCGGCTACATGTACATCCTGAAGCTCCTTCACCTGGTGGACGACAAGATCCACGCCCGCTCGACCGGCCCCTACTCGCTGGTCACCCAGCAGCCCCTGGGCGGCAAGGCGCAGTTCGGCGGGCAGCGCTTCGGCGAGATGGAGGTCTGGGCGCTGGAGGCCTACGGAGCCGCCTACACGCTGCAGGAGATGCTCACCGTCAAGTCCGACGACACGGTTGGCCGGGTCAAGGCCTACGAGGCGATCGTCAAGGGGGAGAACATCCCCGAGCCGTCGATCCCGGAGTCGTTCAAAGTCCTGCTGAAGGAGATCCAGAGCCTCTCGCTCGACGCGAACGTCGTCTCCGAAGGTGGAGAAGTGGAGATCTCGGATGAGGACGACGACCTGCTCAAGGCGGCCGAGGAGCTGGGCATGGACCTGACCGGGGTCCGCGCCGACTCCTCCAACGGCGCCGCCGACGAGAAGGAGGAGCAGGTCGTGGAGGCCGGTGAGGCCGGCGCCGACGGGGACGAAGCCGAGGCCAAGGAAGAGACGAAGGTGGAGGACTGATGATCGACATCAACAACTTCGACGCGATCGAGATCGGCCTCGCCTCCTCGAAGAAGATCCGCTCCTGGAGCTGGGGCGAGGTCACCAAGCCGGAGACGATCAACTACCGGACCCTGAAGCCCGAGAAAGACGGGCTGTTCTGCGAGCGGATCTTCGGCCCGACCAAGGACTGGGAGTGCTACTGCGGCAAGTACAAGCGGGTCCGCTACAAGGGCATCGTCTGCGAGCGCTGCGGCGTCGAGGTGACCCGCTCGAAGGTGCGCCGCGAGCGGATGGGTCACGTCGACCTGGCCGCCCCGGTCTCCCACATCTGGTTCTTCAAGGGCGTGCCCAGCCGGATCGGCTACCTGATCGACATGGCTCCGAAGGAGCTGGAGAAGGTCCTCTACTTCGCCGCCTCGATGATCACCTGGGTCGATGAGGAGGCCCGCGACAAGGACCTCGGGAAACTCGAGAAAGAGGTCAAGAAAGTCGTCGACGGCTACGAGGCCGAAAGGGAGAAACGGACCCAGGAGCTGAACGAGTCGCTGGAGCGGCGGATCAAGTACCTGGAGGAGGGCTCCCAGGAAAAGTTCGACGACGACGACCACATCTGGGCCGACTCGCTGAAACTGACGGCGACGCAGCTGCGCAAGCTGAAGGACGACGAGCGGGCCAAGATGATCAAAGAGCTGCGCAAAACCTTCGAGGCGGAGATCTCAGACACCGAGGCCTACATCGAGGAGGCCATCGAGCGGATGGAGGAGGTCTGGAAGATCTTCACCGAGATGAAGCCGAAGGACGTCGTCAACGACGAGACTGTCTTCCGCGAGCTGAAGGACCGCTTCGGGTCGCCGTTCGGCTGGGGCGAGTACTTCCGCGGCGGGATGGGCGCCGAGGCGGTGCGCGACCTGCTCGAACAGGTCGACCTGGAGGCTGAGTGCGAGGAGCTGGAGCAGGTGATCAACAGCTCGAAGGGCCAGAAACAGGCTCGCGCGGTGAAGCGGCTCAAGGTCGCCTCCGCCTTCCTGAACTCCGACAACAAGCCGGACTGGATGATCCTCGATTGCATCCCGGTGATCCCGCCGGAGCTGCGGCCGATGGTGCAGCTCGACGGCGGTCGCTTCGCGACCTCGGATCTCAACGACCTCTACCGGAGGGTGATCAACCGCAACAACCGCCTGAAAAGGCTGCTCGACCTGGGGGCGCCCGAGATCATCGTCAACAACGAGAAGCGGATGCTCCAGGAGGCGGTCGACGCGCTGTTCGACAACGGCCGTCGCGGCCGCCCCGTCACCGGCCCCGGCAACCGGCCCCTGAAGTCGCTGTCCGACATGCTCAAGGGCAAGCAGGGCCGCTTCCGCCAGAACCTGCTCGGAAAGCGCGTCGACTACTCCGGGCGCTCGGTGATCGTCGCCGGTCCGAGCCTGCAGCTCCACCAGTGCGGTCTGCCGAAGCTGATGGCGCTCGAGCTCTTCAAGCCGTTCATCATGGCCCAGCTCGTCGAGCGCAAAGCGGTCCAGAACATCAAGGCCGCGAAGAAGATGGTCGAGTCGATGGTGCCCGAGGTCTGGGACGTGCTCGAGGAGGTCATCCACGAGCATCCGGTGCTGCTCAACCGGGCGCCGACCCTGCACAGGCTCGGCATCCAGTCCTTCGAACCGGTTCTGGTCGAGGGCAAGGCGATCCAGGTCCACCCGCTCGTCTGCCATGCCTTCAACGCCGACTTCGACGGCGACCAGATGGCGGTGCACGTGCCGCTCTCGGCCGAGGCCCAGGCCGAGGCGCGGGTGCTGATGCTCTCCGCCAACAACATCCTCTCGCCCGCCCACGGCTCTCCGCTGGCGACGCCCACTCAGGACATGGTGCTCGGCATCTACTACCTGACCTACGGCCCCCCCGCCGAGGAGCTGGTGAAGTTCGACGAGGGGCTGAAGTCCGGCAAGAGCGCGAGCACCAACGGCTCGCGGCCGAAGGTCTTTCGCTCCGCCCAGGAGGCCGAGCTCGTCTACGAGAACGGCGGCTGCAAGCTGCACGACCACGCCGAGTACCGGCGGGCCGGGCACGAGCACTTCCTGACCACGGTCGGTCGGATCATCTTCAACGAGAAGATCGAGCGCGCCCTTGCCGACGCCCTGGGCGACGAGTTCGACCCGGAGGGCTACGAGTTCGTCAACCGGGCGCTGAAGAAGCGCGACGTCAACGAGATGGTCTCGGACCTGGTCGAGGCCTACGGGGCGCCGGCGGTCTCCCAGGTCCTCGACGCCTTTAAGGACCTCGGCTTCCACTACGCCACCCAGGCCGGGATCACGGTCTCCAAGAACAACGTGGTCTCGCCGCCCGACAAGACAGAGATCCTGGAGCGCTACGAGAAGCAGACCTCCGAAATCCAGTCCCAGTACGACGACGGCTACATCACCGCCGAGGAGCGCCATGAGGCGGTCACCGCGCACTGGAACAAGGCGACCGACGAGGTCGCCCAGGCGATGGAGGCAAACCTCGACGAACTGAACCCGATCTACATGATGGCCAACTCAGGAGCGCGCGGATCCTTCAAACAGATCCGCCAGCTCGCCGGGATGCGCGGCCTGATGGCAAACCCGAAAGGGGAGATCATCGAGCGGCCGATCAAGGCCAACTTCATGGAGGGTCTCTCGGTCCTCGAGTACTTCATCTCCACCCACGGCGCCCGCAAGGGCCTGGCCGACACGGCGCTGCGCACCGCCGACTCCGGCTACCTGACGCGACGCCTGGTCGACGTCGCCCAGGACGTGATCGTCCGCGAAGAGGACTGCAAGACCAAGGACCACATCGAGATGCCGGTGCGCAAGGAAGACGGCTCGCTCAACGACAACCTGGTCGGGCGCCTGGCGGCGAAGAAGTTCGAGACCAAGCGCGGCCGGGAACTGCTCAAGCGCAACCAGCAGATCACGCTCAACGACGTCGAGGAGATCGCCGAGGCCTACGGGGACGAGGACGTGACGGTCCCGGTCCGCTCCACGCTCAAGTGCGAGGCCGAGTCCGGCGTATGCCGTTGCTGCTACGGGATCGCGCCGGCGACCGGGTCGATAGTCGACATCGGCGACGCGGTCGGGATCATCGCCGCGCAGTCGATCGGCGAGCCCGGCACCCAGCTG
>DASUUD010000116.1:0-6500 GCA_036374255.1 Solirubrobacterales bacterium
TGGGGGCCTGCGGCGCCGACACCGTCGTCACCGACGCGGGGTCGACGAAGGGGGAGATCGTCGACTCGCTGGGCGACGACGGGCGCTTCATCGGCGGGCATCCGCTGGCCGGCGCGGAGACGGCGGGGGTCGAGAACGCCAGGGCGGACCTGTTCGAGGGCGCCCGCTGGTACCTGACTCCGACCGCCCGCTCCAGCGGCATGCTCTACGACCGCCTGCAACGACTCGTGGCCGAGATCGGGGGCAGGCCAGAGGCGATCGACCCCGCGGCTCACGACCGCCTGATGGCCACCGTGAGCCATCTCCCTCACGTGGTCGCCAACGTCCTGGTCGGCCTGGCGGCGGAGGAGCTGACGAGGGATTCGGCGCGGATGCCCGAGGTCGGTCCCAGCTTCAGGGACGCGACCCGGGTCGCCGGCTCGAACCCGGCGATCTGGGGTGACATCTTCGCGAGCAACCGTGAATCGGTAGCCGAGGCGATCGAGGAGGCGGCGGGACGGCTCCGCGGGGCGGCCGAGCTGATCCGAAAGGGGGACCGCGAGGAGGTCGCCGAGTGGCACGCCGCGGCGTCGGGGAGCCGTCGCAGCCTGCTCGAGGGCGAGCTGGCGGCGGGACCGCTGCGCGAGCTGCGCGTCGTGGTGGCCAACCGTCCCGGCACGGTGGCGGAGCTGGCGCTGGCGCTCGGCGAGGCGGGGGTCAACATCGAGGACATGGCCCTGCATCCCGCGGCCGACATGAAGTCCGGGGCGATCTCGCTCTGGGTGGCGGGCGCCGAGCAGGCGGAGCGGGCGGCGAACCTGGTCCGCGGGCTGGGCCACTCGGTCGCGATCGTCGGCGCGGAGGGATAGACGGTGAGCGGCGCCACCGCCCGCTTCGAGCCGGCCGGCCCCATGCGCGGGACCCTGCGCCCGCCGCCCGACAAGTCGGTCTCGCACCGTGCCGCGCTGATCGCGGCGATGGGAGACGGCAGGACGACGATCGAGGGGTACCTCGACTCCGCCGACACCCGTTCGACCCTGGCTGCGGTCGAGGCGCTCGGAGCCGAGGTCGAGGGCGCGACCCCCACCGGCGTCGCCCCGACGATCGAGATAGCAGGCGTCGGCATGCGCTGCCCGCGTTCCGCGGAGATCGACGTCGGAAACGCAGGCACCCTGCTGCGTCTGCTGCCGGGTTGGCTCGCCGGGCAGGAGACCGGTGAATGGACGCTCGACGGCGACGCCTCGATTCGCCGCCGGCCCGTCGACCGGATCGTCGAGCCGCTCACCCTGATGGGGGCCATGCTCAGCTGCCGGGAAGAGCGGCTGCCACCGCTGCGGATCGAGGCGGCGCCCCTGCACGGGATCACATACGCGCTTCCGGTCGCCAGCGCTCAGGTCAAGTCCTGCCTCCTCTTCGCCGGCCTCTTGGCCGAGGGGGAGACCCGAGTCGTCGAGCCGGCGCCGAGCCGTGATCACAGCGAGCGGATGCTGGCCGCCGCGGGCGCCGAGATCACCCGCGAGGACGGCGCGGTCTCGGTGCGCCCGGCGGCGCGGCTCGAGCCGGTGCAGATCGTCGTCCCCGCCGACTTCTCCTCAGCGGCCTTCGCTCTGGTCGCGGCGCTGCTCATACCGGGGAGCGATCTGACGATCGCCGGCGTCGGGCTCAACCCGACCCGCACCGGCCTGCTCGAGATCCTCACGCGGATGGGTGCCGAGCTGGAGGTCGAGAGGGAGGGCGAGCGCGGCGGCGAGCCGAGCGGGCGGATCCGCGCTCGCCCCTCGCAACTTCGGGGGGTCGAGGTCGGGGGCGAGGAAGTGCCGCTGGCGATCGACGAGCTGCCGCTGGTTGCGCTCGCGGCCTGCTTCGCGGAGGGGGAGACGACGATCCGCGACGCCGCCGAGCTGAGGCGCAAGGAGAGCGACAGGATCGCCACCGTGAGCGAGGCACTCACGGCGCTCGGCGGCAGGGTCGAGCCGACCGAGGACGGTATGCGGATCACCGGCAGCGGCGGGCTTCGCGGGGGTGCCGTCGATTCCCACGGCGACCACCGCGTCGCGATGCTCGGGGCGATCGCCGGCCTCGCCTCGCAGAGCGGGGTGGAGGTCGCGGGGATGGACTCGGCGACGGTCAGCTATCCGGAGTTCGATGCCGACCTCGCCTCCCTGTCGGGGCGCTGAGGCCCCCAATACTCTGCGCCCATGGTGATCGCGATCGACGGCCCCGCCGGGGCCGGCAAGTCCAGCGTGGCCCGCGGCGTCGCCGCGGCGCTCGGCTTCACCTACCTTGACTCGGGCGCGATGTACCGGTGCGTGGCGCTTGCCGCGCTGGGCGGCGGAGAGGACCTCGACGACGGCGAGTCGATGGGGAGGCTGGCGCGAACGCTGGGGATCGGGTTCGACCGTGAGCGAGTCGCGTTGGACGGACGGGACGTCACCGTGGCGATCCGCGACGTCGACGTCACCGAGGCCGCCTCCCGCGTCTCGGTGCACCCGCAGGTGCGCGAGGCGTTGGTAGCCCGCCAGCGGGAGCTGATCGCCGCCGGCCGCTACGTCGCCGAGGGGAGGGACATCGGCACCGTGGTCAGCCCGGACGCTCCCCTCAAGGTCTTCCTCACGGCGACCCCCGCGGAGCGCGCCCGGCGCCGCGCGGCACAGACGGGGGAGGCCGAGGAGGAGGTGCTCTCGGCCCAGCGCGAGCGCGACGAGCGGGACCAGACCCGCGAGTACAGCGCTCTCAGGGCGGCGCCCGACGCCGTCCGGATCGACACCACCGACCTCCCCCTCGACGAGGTGGTGGCCCGGGTCGTCTCACTGGCCCGCCAGAGGGGCCTGGCGTGAACCGGCGGCCCGCCGTCGCCGTGGTCGGCTTCCCGAACGTCGGCAAGAGCACGCTGGTCAATCGCCTCGCGGGTAGCCGGGAGGCCGTGACCCACGCGGAGCCGGGGGTGACCCGCGACCGCAAGCGGGTCGAGTGCGAGTGGAGCGGTGTCGCCTTCGACCTGCTCGACACGGGCGGCGTCGATCTCGCCGACGAAGGGGAGCTGGCCGAGGATGTCCAGCGCCAGGCCCGCCTCGGCATCGCCGAGGCCGATCTCGTGCTGCTCGTCGTCGATGCCGGCGCCGGGCTGCGAGCCGGGGATGCCGAGCTGGCGAAGACCCTGCGGGAAGGCGAGGTGCCGGTGCTCGTGGCGGTCAACAAGATCGACCGCCCGGGCGAGGAGTACCTCGCCGCCGAGTTCCACGCGCTGGGGCTGGGCGACCCGCTGGCGGTCTCGGCGACCCACGGCCTCGGCAGCGGCGATCTGCTCGACCGCATCGTCGAGCTGCTCGGGGAGCGCCTACCGGAGCCCGAGGGGGCCCGGGCGGTGCGGGTGGCGGTGGTGGGGAGGCCGAACGTCGGCAAGTCGTCCCTCGTCAACGCTTTCCTGGGCTCGGAGCGGGTGATCGTCTCGGAGCGGGCCGGGACGACCCGCGACGCGATCGACACAGAGCTGGAGGTCGAGGGGCGCCGACTCGTTCTGGTCGACACGGCCGGCCTGCGCCGCCGCTCCAAGGTCGCCGGCACCGTCGATTACTACGCCCAGCTCCGATCCGAGCGGGCGGTCGAGCGTGCGGATGTGGCGTTGGTCGTCTGCGACGCCTCCGAGGGGGTGACCGCCGAAGACCTGCGCATCGCGGAGCTGGCGATGCAGGCCGGTTGCGGCACCCTGATCGCCCTCAACAAGTGGGACATCACGACGACCGACATCGACGACGCCCGCGCCAGGGTGGCGCGCAAGCTGCGACTGCGACCGCCGGTGATCACATGCTCCGCCACTCGGGGCCGCAACGTCGCCAACCTCCTGCCGCGTGCCCTGGAGCTGGCAGATCGGGCCGCGGAGCGGATCCCCACCCCGGAGCTCAACCGCTTCGTATCCGAGGTCGTCGCGAAGACGCCGCCGCCTGCGCGTCGCGGTCGTCGTCTCCGCCTCTACTACGCCGCGCAGGTCGGTGAGAGCCCGCCGCGGATCGCGATCCAGGTCAACGACCGTCGCCTGATCACCAGGGACTGGGCCTACCACCTCGAGAACAGGCTGCGCGAGAGCTACGGCCTGGAGGGCGTGCCGCTGGTTATCGATTTCGTACCCCGCAGGCGGAAGCGACGCCGAGCGGGCGTCCACTAGGCTTCGGCCATGCCACAGACACAGTCGCTCGCCGAGGGCGAATACCTCTTCACTTCCGAGTCGGTCACCGAGGGCCACCCGGACAAGATCTGCGACCAGATCTCCGACGCCGTGCTGGACGCCGTGATGGCGGGGGACCCCGAGGGACGGGTCGCCTGCGAGACGATGGTCAGCACCGGGATGGCGGTGGTCGCGGGCGAGATCTCCACCGAAGTCCACCTCGACGTACCGGAGATCGTCCGCCAGACGATCCGGGACATCGGCTACGACCACGGTGACTACGGCTACCACTGCGACCACATCTCCGTTCTGGTCTCGCTCGACCGGCAATCACCGGACATCGCACAGGGCGTCGACACGGCCTACGAGGCCCGGGTCGGCGGCGAGGTCGACGAGCTGCTGCTGTCCGGCGCCGGCGACCAGGGGATGATGTTCGGCTACGCGACCGACGAGACCGAGGTGCTGATGCCGATGCCGATCCACCTCGCCCACCGGCTGGCGGAACGGCTCGCCGCGGTGCGCAAGGACGGCACGCTCGACTACCTCGGACCGGACGGCAAGACGCAGGTGACGGTCCGCTACGCGGACGGCAAGCCCACCCAGGTCGAAAGGTTGCTGATCTCCACGCAGCACGCTCCCGAGGTCGATTCGGAGACGCAGATCAGGCCCGAGCTCTGGGAGCACGTGATCCTCCCCGTGCTGGGCGCCGAGGCTCCCGGCCTCTGTGACGAGGACTCGCTGCACCGGAGCTTCCTCTGCAACCCGACCGGCAAGTTCGTGATAGGGGGCCCGGTCGGCGACGCCGGCCTGACCGGCCGCAAGATCATCGTCGACACCTACGGCGGGATGGCTCGCCACGGCGGCGGCGCCTTCTCGGGCAAGGATCCCTCTAAGGTCGATCGCTCGGCAGCCTACGCGGCGCGCCACGTCGCCAAGAACGTCGTCGCCGCGGGCCTGGCGCAGCGCTGCGAGGTCCAGGTCGCCTACGCGATTGGGGTGGCGCAGCCGATCTCGCTGATGGTCGAGACCTTCGGCACCGGCAAGCTGCCCGACGCCCGGATCTCCCGTCTGGTCGAAGAGGAGTTCGACCTGCGGCCCGGCGCCTTCCGCCGCTACCTCGACCTGCACCGGCCGATCTTTCGGCAGACTGCCGCCTACGGTCACTTCGGCCGCGATAAGGACGACTTCACCTGGGAGCGGACCGATCGCGTCGACGCGCTGCGCGCCGCGGCCGGGCTGACTCAGGCAGCCCCCGCTTAGCCCGAAGTCCTGCTTGGCCCCGCGCGGGCGCGGGTAGCAGCCGCGCATGGACACCGCCGGGCTGCGAGACGCGGTCGAGCACGGAGTGCGCACCGCCGTGCGCAACAACGTCTCCGCCTATGGCTTCTCGGTGATGATCACCGCCTCCTTCGGGGTGCTGGCCGCGATCGCGGGACCCCCCAGCGCCGGTGAGGCCTTCTTGTTCGTGGCCGGGGCGGTGAGCGGCGTGACCATCGTGGAGGGGATCGCTTCGCGCGGCTTCAGGGTGAGAATTCGGGGCGAGCCGAGCGAGGTGGTCGCCCTCGGCGCGGCCTTCGGCTTCATCTCCGCGGGGCTCGGCGTGGGCGCCGCCGCCCTCAGTGGCGAGCTGGTCGCCGGATGGCCCGTGTGGCTCCTGGGTCCGCTTGTCGCCAGCTCGGTTTACGTGCTGGGGTCGGGGTTCGAGATGGCGCTCGCGCACATCGCCCAGGAACGGCGCGACACGTCGGACGAGGATTAGGCGCTCTGGCCGGGCGGCTGGGCCTCGCCGAGGCCGTGCTCGCCGGCCGCGGTCACGCCGGTCGCCTGGTCCACGCGGTGGACGACCTCGGCGGGATCGGCGACTCCGCTGAAGATGAAGTTGTAGTCGTCGCTGGCCGCGGTGTCGAAGTCGACGTCGCCGATCTGCATCACCCGCTGGAAGACGGACTGGCGGTAGTTGACGTTCTGCACCCGCTCCAGCCGCGTCTCCTGCACCTCCCGCGAGAGGATGCCGCGCTTGATGTTGAGGCGCCGGTCGGTGATCGTGTAGGTCGTCGCCACTCGCTTCACGAAGCCGGCGACGACGGTCAGCCCGACGATCAGCAGCACGATCAGGAAGACGGTGCCGTTTCCGGCCCCGGCCAGCGCGGCGACCGCGCCGGCGATCGCCGCGATCAGCAGCCCCTTCAGGTAGAAGCCGAGGATCGCCCGCCAGGAGGGGTGGCCGCGAAAGATCAGCTGCTCCCCGGGACCGAGCTTGAGAGCCATCGCTGCGCAGCATAGAGCCTCCCCGGCAGGGCTCTGCCGGGCGCCCCCGCGCTGTCCGCGCCTCTCCATACCGTTGGCCGGTGATCGCGAA
>DASUUD010000117.1:0-23421 GCA_036374255.1 Solirubrobacterales bacterium
CGGGCGACGTTCTGAAAGCCCTCGACGAAGGCGGGCAGCGTCCCTTCGCGTTCGTTGAAGTCCATGATGAAGTGCTGCCCGGTGAGGGCCAGCATTCCCTCGATCACCATGTGGTAGAGGGTCACCGCCTCGACCAGCGCCTCGGTGTCCTCCGGCTCGACCGAGAGCCGGTCGGTCCGCTGCTTCAGCATCCCGTCGAAGAGGCGTCCGAAGTTGTCGTTGAGGTGCTCCGAGGTCTCTTCGAGCATCTCTCCCAGCTCGTCGGAGTCGAGCACGCCGACCTCGCGGTAGAAGCGCTCGAAGAAGCGGACGTGGCGCGCCTCGTCGGCGATCTGCGTGCAGAGGAAGATTTTCTGGTCCTCGGTCGGCGCGGCCCGCATGATCGGCCCCAGCTCCTCGGCCACCTTCTGCTCGCCGATGAAGAAGGAGGAGAGCCCGTACATGCGCTGGAAGCGCTCCTCGGGGCTGATCCGTTCCTGCCAGTCCTCCCGGTCGCGGCTGAAGTCGAGCTCCTGGGTCTGCCACTGCTGACGCTCCCAAAGCAGATACAGCTCGCGATAGGTGAGCAGCTTCACCTCCGACGTCCGGTCGGCCTCCTCCATCAAAGCCGGGTCGGTCGTCGCCCGGAAGTCATCTCGTTGGGTCCTCGGCTGGGTCCCGGTTGCCTCTTTGGCCTCCATTCGCGTGTCTCCCTCGGCTCGCTCGGCGGTTCGAGCGAGACTAGCAGCAGAACTGGCCAGCCAGCCAGGACTAGGGGGAGTGCGTCTCCCCAGGCTGCAGCACCACGACCTTCGATGAGGTCCGGTCCTCCACCTCGGACTTGAATGCCTCGGCGTCGGTGGAGATCGGCGGGAAGGTGTCGAAGTGCATCGGGATCACGGTCCCGGCTCCGATCAGCTCCGCTGCAACCGCGGCGTCATGGCGATCCATCGTGTAATGGCCACCGATCGGGATCAGCGCCACGTCGACCGGGTCGCGTTCTCTGATCAGCTTCATGTCGCCGAACAGGCAGGTGTCGCCCGTGTGGTAGACGGTCGTCCCCCCGATCTTGATGATCAGACCCGCCGCGTGACCGAGCGAGACACCGTGCACGGGGCTGTAGGGGGCCTCTTCGGAGCCCGGAGCGGTGCTCGTGTGCCAGGCAGGCACCAGCTTTATCGAGCCCCAGTCGAACTCCACCGTGCCGCCCAGGTTCGGATCGCTGGTCTCGGTGACACCCTCTGATTCGAGCCAGTTGACCAGCTCGACGATGGCGATGCAGTGAGCACCGGTCCGGGTCGCGACGGCGACCGCGTCCGCGAGGTGATCGGCGTGACCGTGGCTCAGCGCTATGTGGGTCGGCTCGACCTCGTCCGCGCTGGCCACCGCCGCAGGGTTGTTGGGCTTGAGGAAGGGATCGACCAGCACCCTCGTGCCGCCCTCGCTCAGCTCGAAGCACGAATGGCCATGGAATTTGATCTCCATCTCTCAGCTGTCTCCTTTCGGGTCGTCCTCGACTTCTTTCAGCTCCTCCTTCAGCGCCCAGCCTACGGCGACGCCGACCATCAACCCCATCCTCGCCTCCTCGGCGAGCAGGGTGCGGATCGCGGCAATCCTCTCATCGGGATCCGGGACGGTGGCGGCCTTCAGCGCCTCGGCATCATGGGGCTCGCCGAACCAACCGCCCTCGGCCAGCGCGGCCGCCAGCACCCGCTGCAACTGAGGAGCCGCGCGCGCAACGATCGTCTCGGCCTCGGCGAAGCGCTCGGCGTCGGTCAGCCGCTCGATCGCAGCTTGCAGCCGCTCGTCGTCTGAGGCCATCCGTCCAGACTATTCGGAGCGGCGCAGCGCCGAGGCGGCGATCCCGGCGAGGCCCCCCACGGCGCCCCCCGCGATCCCGGCGAAGACGTCGGCGCTGGACTCAAACACAGGCAGCAGGAGGAGGGTCGCCGCCGCCACGGCCACGCCGACGGCGTCGTAATCGCGATCGATCGCCCGGCGGGCTTCGCCGCGCCGGATCGCCGCCCAGGCGGCGAGGGCGCCCAGGGCCATCCCGTTGCCCCCGGCGATAACCGCGACGTCATCTCGGGCATCGGCGACGCCGGCCGCCGCCAGCATGCCGAGCGCCCCACAGGCGAGCAGCAACACCGCCGTCGCCACGCTTCCAAGCTGGCGCTCGACGCCGACCGAGAAGATCGCCAGCCCGATCCCGACGACGAACAGGTAGCCGACGTCCACGTACGCGAAAGGCGCGCTCAGCAGCCGCCACCAGTCGTCCCCGACGGGGACCGCGAGGCCACCGACCCCGACCAACGACTCGCCGCTCAGCTTCTGCGCCAGGAGGACCGCGGCGGAGCCCACGATCGCGGCCAGCGAGGCGTAGGGGCGAACCCGTCGGGCCTCGCCCCCCCGCCGCAGCAACCGTGGGATCCGGAAGAGCCTCCCGCCGCGGCGTCGTGGCCTCGCCTCGAGCGCGTCACCTCGCCGCTCCAGCCGCGGCGCCCGCTTGCGAAGTCGCGCCCCGCAATAGGGGCACTCGGTGACGTAGGGACTGACCTCCGAGCCGCAGTTCTTGCAGATGACGCTGAGCTCAGTCTCGCTCATGACCATTCGAGGATAACCCCCCGACCTCGGCCCGACCTCAAGTGCCCGTGGAGGTTCGCCGGTGGCATACTGCGGGTACACCCGTCTCAGAGGAGGATCAAGCGTGGAGTTGAAGAGCCTGACCGAGCAGAAATCGCTGCTGGCCGAGCTGGCCCCCGGTAAACGCACCCGTCTGCGACGGCTGCTCTTCGAGTTCGGGCCGGGCAACGGGACCCTGATGCTGCTACCGATCGACCAGGGCATCGAGCATGGCCCTCGGGACTTCTTCCCGAATCCGGCCTCCAAGGACCCCGACTACCAGTTCCGGATCGCCGCCGAGGCCGGCTACTCGGCGCTCGCCTGCCAGATCGGGATGGCCAGCAAGTACTACCCGGACTACGCCGGCCAGGTCCCGCTGATCCTCAAGGTCAATGGCAAGACCGACATTCCCTCCTCCGCCCAGGCCCTCTCGCCCTGCAACGCCAGCGTCGAGGACGCCGTCCGCCTCGGCGCGGACGCCGTCGGCTACACCCTCTACGTCGGCTCCCCCCGCCAGGAGGAGGACCTCGCGCAGCTCCGGGGGGTGCGCGAAGACTGCGACCGCTACGGGATGCCGCTGATGATCTGGTCATACCCCCGCGGCGAAGCGATCGACGCCAAGGGCGGCCGGGACTCCTTCTACGCGATCGACTACGCGGCCCGGATGGCGATGGAGATGGGCGCCGACATCGTGAAGCTGAACATGCCGAAGATCAACCCGGAGAAGGACAAGGACGCCCCGGCCCCCTACAACGAGATGGACGTCGACGAGGCGGAGGCGATTCGCCACTGCGTGGAGTCCGCCGGCCGCTCGCTCGTCGTCCTCTCCGGCGGCTCGAAGATCGACGACGAGACCCTCCTCCAGCACACGCGGGAGATCATGGAGGCGGGTGGCAGCGGTGTCATCTTCGGCCGCAACGTCTGGCAGCGCGAGTGGAACGAGGCGCTGGAGATCATCGCCCAGATCAAGGAGACGCTCCTCTCCTCGGTGCGGCGCATTCCCTAGCAGCGGGTGAAGCGCGGCTGGCTAGGCAGCGCGATCCTGCTGGTCGGGGTCGCGCTCCTCATCGTGCGGCCCTGGGAAGCGGCTGACGGTGAGGATGACGCCCCGGCTCGCGCGGTGGCGGTGGTCGCCCGGGTCGTCGACGGCGACACCTTCGAGGCGCGGATCGGCGGCGAGGTGGAGGACGTGCGGCTGATCGGCGTCGACACGCCGGAGACCGTGAAGCCCGGAACCCCCGTGCAGTGCTTCGGGCCGCAGGCCTCGCGCTTCGCGCACAGCCTGCTGGAGGGGCGCACGGTACGACTTGTCTTCGGGGAGGAGCGCCGCGATCGATACGGCAGGCTGCTCGCCTATGCCCATCTGGATCCCCCCGGACGGAGTTCACGCTTCGTCAACGCGATGCTTGTCCGGCGCGGTCTGGCGCGCACCCTGACCATCCCGCCCAATGACCGCTTCGCGCCGCTGCTGCGGAGGCTGGAGCTGGATGCCGCCAGATCCGGCCGGGGCCTCTGGGGCGCGTGCCCGCCGTAGCGGACGGATTTCCAGACGGATGTCCACCGGCCCGATTGCAATCCCTCGCGGAGCTCTGCTACCGTGCGCCGCGGCCGGGGTCCCCGTCCACCTGCCCACGGGGCGGACCGCCGGGTCACCAGTTATGCGAATGCGTCAGAGCATCTCCCAGTTCGAGCTGGCGTTCGAGCAGGAGACCACCCTGGAGCGCCGGCGGCGCGAGCAACTGCGCCGGCGAGCTGCGCATCGCTCGCGGGTCCGCCGCCTCACCCGCAACGAGCAGCAGGGGAAGGTCCGGTTCAGCGTCCTTGCCGTCTGCCTGACGGTCACCGTCGTGGTCGTGATCGTCGCGATGTTCGAGGCGCTCTCCTTCCTGATGGCCTAGGCTCGCCCGGCGAGCGCGCGACATCCGGTCAAGGTTGAATAGACTCGCGCGCCGATGGCACGACGCTCGCTGAAGCCACAGCTCAACCAGATCCGCGCCTGGGTCCGACAGGGCCGCACGGACGCCTGGATCGCGCACCAGCTCGAGGTCTCCGCCGCGGAACTGCGGGAGTTCCGCAAGCAGCACGAACTGGCACCCGACGAGGAGGCGGCGCCGGAAGTCGACCTCCGAGACGAGATCGAGGCGGAGATCGAGGCCGCCGCCGCCGAGGAGACGGCCGTCGAGGAGGCCGAGGAGGAGAAGGCCGAGGAGGCCGAGGAGGAGAAGGCCGAGGAGGAGAAGGCCGAGGAGGAGGGCGCCGAGGCCGAGCCGAAACCTCGCCGCAGGCGACGGCGCGGCCGCCGCGGCGGCCGCGGTCGCCGCAGGGAGTACGAGGCCAGCTTCGATCATGGCGAGACCGAGGGATACGGCCTCTGGCTCGACCCTTCGATCGCCGAGAACCCGGTCTATGTCGAGCACTGGGCGGGGAAGCGAGAGGTGACGGTGCGGATCGACCCGGATCAGATCGTCATCCGCCGCGCCGGCTCCGAGGAACAGGCCGAGTCCGACGAGTAGCCGGGCCGCTCAGCCGATCAGCTGGCGCCCGCCGGCGAAATCGCGGGCGCTACGCAGGTAGAGCCAGAAAGCCGCGTCCGCAAGCGTCTGCGGATCGGTTTCAAGCCGGGGCACGGCGTCAAGCGCCACCTGAAGGCACCAATCCGTGCCGCGACCGTAGAGCTCTGCCAGATCGCCGGCCGTGAAGGTCGGCCCGATCCGCCGCCGCAGCTCGTCGTGGATGGCGGCGACAACCTGATCGGCCCGTCTTCGCTCGACGGCACTGCCGAGCGAACGATAGACGCGCATCCCCTCCTCCCACTGGAAGAGGGCGTTCTCGAGCGGGTAGCCCATGCGCCGAGGTTACCCGTCCGCCGCCGCGCCGAAAACGCCTCCAGTGAGAGCAACCTCGGCGCCCCGGCATCAGGAGGAGGACTGCTGGGGGATGCGGCGGAGCGGGGCGTTGGCGGGCCCGCAGGCAGTCGGGTCGAGGGCGCCGCGGACCCGCCAGACGGTCACGGGGTCGCTGCGATCGACCGGCTCCACCCCGTCCTCCCCCCGCATCCAACCAGCCTCGGGTGAGGAGATCGGCTCGTCGGGATGGATGAAGTTCAAAAAGGGCGCGGTGACCAGGTAGTCGAGGTCGGCCGCGTTGACGGCTTCGCGGAAGCCGCGGCAGGTCGGGATCGCGTTGAAGGCGCCGTGCGGACCCTCCTCGCCGAGATAGTGGACCCGATTGCTGAGATCGGTTCCGTAGAAGCCGTAGCCGAGGAAGCCGGCGGAGGTACCTGCAAGGCCGATCCGGGAGTCCTCGACGTCGCGCGCCCACTGATAGGCGGAATCCAGCTGCATGCCCGGGAGCCCCGACCCTGGGCCGAACCGGTCTCGCAGGTAATCGCGCTGCACGAAGTACCCGACCGTGAGGAAGGCGATCGCCAGGACCGCGGCGCCGGTCGCCACGTCGCCTCGCTGCATCCCCAGCCGCCTTGCGTACAGCAGGGCCGCCGGGACCAGCACGGTGAGCGTCGCCATCAGCAGCCCGAAGAGTCGATCAGGGTCCCGAAGCACGGCATCGGCGCGGTTGGTGACGGCGAGGACGAGGAGCAGCGCACCCAGCAACGCCCATTGCCACCACCGCCAGCCCCGACGCCTGGGATCACGACGCAGACCGTCTGCGTCCATGTCATTGGCGGGGAGAGCGAGGGCCAGCAGCGCGGCGCCGGCGAGCAGGGCCGGGATCGCGAAGCGGATGTTGATCGCGAAGCCGACCGGCGCTCCCTCGGCGCCGGAGGCGCTGAGCGGCGTGAACAGGTAGGCGAGCATCCCGAGCAGGGCGACGGCTCCGCTCCAGCGCACGATCCTCTCCCCGCCGGCCAGCAGCGCCAGCACCGCGCCGCCCACGGCGCCTCCGACCACCAGCGGCCAGAGGACGCCGAACGCCTGCTCGAGCCCGGGTCCGAAGTAGTCTCGCCAGACGCCCGTGTCGGTGGCGTAGTGGGCGATGCTGAAATCCGGCCTCCCGCTCTGGAGACGCTCAGGGTGAGGCAGCGAGAGCGGGCCGAGGCTCTCGACCTGAGGCAGCGGGTTGCCGGCTGCGATCAGGTTGCGGAGGTACCAGAACCCTCCGCCGGCCAGGGCCGGCAGGAGCCACCAGGCGGCGGCCGCACGCCTCCTTCCTGGGGCCAGGGTGACGACGGCGACGGTCAGCGCCGCCGCCATCGCCAGTGCGGTCACCTTCGTCCCGGCCGCCAGCCCGGTGGCAAGACCCGCGGCCGCCAGCGGCCAGCAGACGGGAAGCGAGCGGCGCCCGCCGCCAGGCGGCCAGGCGTTGATCAGGATCGCGATCGCCGCAAGCAGCAGCGCCGCGGCCATCAGGTCGTTCTTCGCGGCGCCGGGCTCGCGGACCACCAGCGTGTGGCACTCGAGGATCACCGCCGCCGTGATCACCGCCAGGTGTCCGCGCCCGTACGGCCGGCCGATGCACCAGGCGGCGAGGAAGGCAATCGCCAGCCAGGCGAAGTTGAGGAACAGGGACAGGGTGTCGCGCTCGGTCAGCAGGATCCCAACCGCGTGCAGCAGCTCGGAGTTCTGCGGGTAGAACCAGTTGGTCAGAACCGTCTCGGTGTGGTGGAGCCCCGTGACGGAATGGCTCTGGGCCATCTCGACGGCGAATGGCATGTGGTACCAGAGGGAGTCGAAGTTGAAGATGCCGCGGTCGAGGGCATCCTTGGTGGTCAGGCCCCAGTGGGCGAACACCAGGGCGATGACGCCGACCGTGATCAAGCCCAGCAGCATCGGGCCGGTGGGTCCTGTCGTCGGGGTGGGGTGCCCTCCTTGCCCTTCGCGCTTCCTCGGGCGCAGGGACAGAGCGGGGTGAGGGTCGGGGCCTTGCCCTCGGAAGCCTCCGGGCTGCGGAGACACCCCACCACCGACGCCACCCACCGGAGATGCGGCTGAGTCTGAGAACCGCCAGGCGATTGCCCCGGCGAGCAGCAGGGACGAGGCGACCAGGGTCCAGGCGTGGAGCAGCTCGAAGGTTCCGAGGAGCTCGGAGAGCCAGGTGAGGAGGGCGATGGCGATGATGGCGTCGATGAGGTGGGCGGGAGCGCCGCGCCAGGACGGCAGGAGGCGCCGGCGGAGCCGGATCGCCGAGAAGCCCAGCGAGAGCCCGAGGGCTACGAGTAGCGCGGCGCTGAGGATGTAGGGCCCGGCGGCGATCACCCGGCAACCCCCGCGGACCGGGTCAGGGCTTGAGTCCGCGGACCACGACCGGCATCTCGCCGTCGGCGACGAGTCCCTGGGCGCGAGCCTTGCGGTTGAGGGCGATCGGATCCTCCGCCGACTGGACGCGGTTGTGGAGGCGCCGGTTCTCGTCCAGCATCTCGTGCAGCTCGGCCTTGGCCGCAGTGGTCGCCGTGTAGGTCCTGACGAGGTCGATCGCCGGGTTCAGGTACGAGTAGAGGACCGCCGCGAGCACCAGGGTCAGGGCGATCCGGCCGACCCGGTCCCAGTGGATTCGGCTGCCTCCACGGCGCGGGGCGGGCCTGCGGCGAGGTGCGGCTCGGCGGGGCATGCGAGGGACTTTGAGGCCGTTGCCAACATTCCTGCCTCCGCGTCATCCAGCCTGTAAGAATGCCTGCAGGCCGGGAAATTCTGCCCGCGGGCCGAGTTCCTCCTCGATCCGCAGGAGCCGGTTGTACTTGGCCACGCGGTCCGAGCGAGAGGGAGCGCCGGTCTTGATCTGGCCGGCCCCGGTGGCCACGGCGAGGTCCGCGATCGTCGTGTCCTCGGTCTCCCCGGAGCGGTGCGAGATGACCGCGGTGTAGCCGGCCTCCAGCGCGGTGCGGATCGCCTCCAGCGTCTCGCTCAGAGTGCCGATCTGATTCACCTTGACCAGGATCGAATTTCCGACCCCCATCTCGATTCCGCGTCGCAGCCGGTCCGGATTGGTGACGAAGAGATCGTCCCCGACCAGCTGCACCCGCTCGCCGAGCCGTTCGGTCAGCAGCTTCCAGCCGTCCCAGTCCTCCTCGTCCATCCCGTCCTCGAGCGAGACGATCGGGAAGCGGGCGCAGGCGTCATCCCAGTAGGCCACCATCTCCTCCGAGGACAGCGAGCGCCCCTCGTGCTCGAGCACGTAGGCGCCGTCCTCGTGGACCTCGCTGGTCGCCGGGTCGAGAGCGATGAAGACGTCGTCGCCGGGCGCGTAGCCGGCGGTCTCGACCCCGGCAAGGACCGCCAGCAGGGCGGCCTCGTTCGAATCGAGGTCGGGCGCGAACCCGCCCTCGTCGCCGACCGTGGTCGAGAGCCCCTTGGAGGCGAGGCTCCTCTTCAGCGCGTGGAACACCTCCGTGCCCATCCGCAGGCACTCGCCGAAGCTCGAGGCGCCGGCCGGAACGACCATGAACTCCTGGAAGTCGACCGAGTTGTCGGCGTGCGCGCCGCCGTTGAGGACGTTCATCATCGGCACGGGAAGGAGCGTCGGCTCGCCGCCTCCATACAGCTCGGCCAGGTAGCGGTAGAGGGGCTGGCTGGAGTCCGCGGCCGCCGCCCTTGCCACCGCGAGGGAGACGCCGAGAATCGCGTTTGCCCCGAGCCGCCCCTTGTTGGCGGTGCCGTCCAGCTCGATCAGCGTCCGGTCGAGCGCACCCTGCTCGGTCGCCCGGGCGCCCTTCAGGGCCGCGGCGATCTCGCCGTTCACGTGGTCGACCGCTTTCGATACACCCTTCCCCGCCCATGCGTCGCCGCCGTCGCGCAGCTCGACCGCCTCGAACTCCCCGGTCGAGGCCCCCGACGGAACCGCCGCCGAGCCCACAGCACCGGAACTCAGGGTGACTTCGACCGAGACGGTCGGATTGCCGCGGGAGTCGAGGATCTGGCGGGCGTGGATCGCGGCGATCGCGCTCATCGACGCGACCCGCGCCTGGCTCGTTCCCCCCTCATCGCCATGCTGCTGCGGCTACGGACCTGTGGGGAGCGGTACCGGTGCCGTTTCGGCTCCTTCGCCGTTCGGTGCGGGAACGGGGCGCTGTGCGAGCGGCGTCCCGCGCGGCTGCAGGGGCGTCACCGTCCCCGGAGCGGCGGGCACGAGCTGGAAGACCGGCGCCGGGCACGCTTCGGCGGGTTCTTTGGGATCGGCTTCGTAGCAGGCGGGGGGCGCGGTGGCCGGATGCGGGTCGCCCTTGAAGTTCGCGCACCGTTCGATCACGAAGTCGTCCGCGCAGAAGGTTCGCCCGCTCCACCTCGCCGTGTAGTCGGCCACGAACTCGGAGAAGGTCTCCTGCTGGGCCTGCTGTTCGAGCTGCGATTTGATCTGGTCTTCGACCTCGCTCAGCTCCTGGACGTTCTCGGGTTTGGAGTTCTCGACCAGGAAGACGTAGTAGCCCTGGTCGGCTTTGACCGGCCCTTCGACACGGCCCTCCGGCGTTCCGAAGATCGCCTCGTTCACGGGTTCTTCGATGCCGCCCTCGGCGAGTTCTTTGCGCAGCCCGCCCTGTTTTTTGGTCGTCTGGTCTTCGGAGAATTTCCTGGCGATTTTTTTCCAGCTTTTCGGCGAGTCGTCTTTTTCGAGCAGCGCCTTCGCCTGGTTTGCTTTGGCCTCGTTTTTGTTGAGCACGAGCCGGACATCGCGGGTTTCCGGCTGGGTGAACTGAGTCGACTTCGCGGCCTTGTAGTAGGTCTCGACGGCGTCGTCGCTCGGGGCCTGCGCGTCCTGGGTGATCCCTTCCTGGATCTGGGTGCTCAGCATCTGCAGTTCGACGCGCGCGTTGACGTCGGCCTGCGTGAATTTCGAGTCTTTGAGGAATTTCCTGTACTCGGCCTCGTTTTTGAAGTTTTCGTCTTTCAGTTTTTTGAATTCATCGGCGACTTCTTTCTCTGTCACCGAGAGACCCATTTCATCGGCCTGCCCCTTCAGCCAGATCACGTCGAGCAGGCTGGTCAGGGCCGCCTCCTTCAGTTCGTCGTACTGTTCGTCGCCCGGTTTCGGCGGTTTTTTCTGGCCGCTCTGGGCCGCCGTCTGCCGGAACGCCCGCTCGAATTCGGCCTCGCTCACGTTTCCGGTGTCGGCCGGGGCGTCCTCGACGACGGCCACGTCGCCGGAGGGAACCCCGGGGTCCCCGATCCCCTCGGCGATCGCCACGATCAGGAAGAGGACGAGGAAGCCGACCCCGAATACCAGCAGCATGAGGCGCCGGGTGGCCGCGGGATCGACCGCGCGCCCCGCAGAGCCGCCCCTGCGCCCACCGCTCCCTGGAGTGGGTTTCCTGCCCCGTTTCGGACTCACGAGGCCGGGAGCATATCTTTTTTGCCTAAATCAGAGCTCAAGGCGGCGCGCAGGGCGTCGGCCATCGCCAGCACGGCGGCCAGCCGGGCCTCCGGGTCGTCTGGGATCCGGACCGAGGCGGTCTTCTCGCGCCACTCGTATCGCGCTCCCTCTACCCTCTCCGACAGGAGCGCCGACCCCTCGGAGTCGAGCTCGACCCCCATCACGCTGAGCCGCCCGCCGCGCAGCTCCACGTTTCGAGCCCCGGCCAGGCGCAGCTCGATCCGCGCACGCTGCAGCGCCAGCAGGTTCTCGGCCTCGGGCGGGATCGGCCCGAATCGGTCGGTCAGCTCGTCGCGAATGGCCCGCAGGTCTCCGGGGGCCCGCGCGGCGACGATGCGGCGATGGACATCGATCTTGGCCGCCTCGTAGGGGATGAACGAGGCCGGCAGGTAGGCGTCGACCGGCACGTCGAAGCGCAGCTCCCCCTCCTCCTCGCCTCGCTCGCCGCTCGCCTCCGCGACCGCCTCGTCGATCAGCTGGCAGTAGAGCTCGAAGCCGACGGCGGCGACGTGCCCGGACTGGTCCTCGCCGAGCAGGTCGCCGGCGCCGCGGATGTCGAGGTCCCGCATCGCGATCTTGAAGCCCGAGCCGAGCTCCGTGTGGTCGGCGAGCGTCGAGAGGCGCGCCGCCGCCTCCTCGCTCAGCGCCTCGGCCGACGGATAGAGCAGATAGGCGAAGGCGCGCTCCCGCGAGCGTCCCACCCGGCCCCGTATCTGGTAGGCCTGGGCCAGCCCGAGATGGTCCGCCCGCTCGACGATCAGCGTGTTGGCGGTCGGGATGTCGAGGCCCGACTCGATGATCGTCGTCGTCACCAGGCAGTCGGCCTCGCCGCGCAGGAACTCGAGCATCGTCCGCTCCAGATCGGACTCCTCCATCTGGCCGTGGGCTTCGGCGAAACGGGCGCTGGGAACCAGCGCACGCAGCCGCTCGCTCATCTCGGGGAGGCTCTCGATCCGGTTGTGGAGGAAGAAGGCCTGGCCACCACGCGCCAGCTCGCGTTCGATCGCGCGCTGCACGAGGTCCTCGTCGTAGGGCCCGACGTAGGTGCGAACCGGGCGCCGCCCCTCCGGCGGCGTCTCGATCACCGAGATGTCGCGGAGGCCGGCGAGGCTCATCTGCAGGGTGCGCGGGATCGGCGTGGCCGAGAGAGAGAGCACGTCGACCTTCAGCTTCAGCTGGCGCAGCAGCTCCTTCTGCCTGACCCCGAAGCGCTGCTCCTCGTCGACGACCAGCAGGCCGAGGTCCTTGGCCCGGACGTCGCGCGAGAGCAGCCGGTGGGTGCCGACCAGGATGTCGACCTTGCCCGCCTCGAACTCCGAGAGCACCGCCTTCACCTCGGCCGGCTTTCGCAGCCGGGAGACCCAGTCCAACGTGAACGGCAGGTCGGCGAGGCGCTCCCGGAAGGTGCCGAAGTGCTGCTGGGCGAGGATCGTGGTGGGGGCGAGCACCATCACCTGCTTGCCGTCCGCCGCCGCCTTCACCGCGGCGCGCAGCGCCACCTCGGTCTTGCCGAAGCCGACATCGCCGCAGACAAGGCGGTCCATCGGCTGCTCGGACTCCATGTCGGCCTTCACGGCCTCTATCGCTTCGATCTGGTCGGCCGTCTCGCGGTAGGGGAAGGCGGCCTCCATCATCAGCTGCCACTCGCCGTCCTGTGAGAAGGCATGGCCCTTGCGGGTGCGCCGCTCCGCGTAGAGGTTGATCAGCTCCCCCGCGAGGGCACCGGCCGCCCGCCGCGCGCGGGCCTTCATGTTCTGCCAGCGTTTGCCGCCGAGGGCCGAGAGGGTCGGTTCGCCGCCGGCGCCGACGTAGCGGCTCAGCTTGGCCAACTGGTCGGTCGGGACATAGACCCGGTCCTCGCCCCGGTATTCGAGGTATAGGTAGTCGCGGGTGACGCCCCCCACATCACGGGTCTCGAAGCCGGCGAAGCGCGCGACCCCGTGGTCCTCGTGGACCACGTGGTCGCCGACTCTCAGGTCGCTGAAGGCGAGGCGGCCTCGGGCTGCGCCCGGCGGCCGGGCGGCGGCACGGCGGCGCCGGTGGACGAGGCGCCGGAACGGGAACACCGCCAGTTTCAGCTCCGGGCTGATGAAGCCCTCGCGCAGCCGCGCCTCGGCGAAGGAGAGACCGGGGTCGGGAGGGAGCCGGCCCCCCTCCAGGATCGAGGCGTCGAGCCGGTCGAGGTTGTATCGCGCCCGTTCCGCCTCTCCGCGGCTGTCGAAGGCGACCACGGTGCGGTACCCGGAGCGGACGAGCTTCTCCAGCTCCCCCTCGGCCTCCTGGACGCTGCGCGCGGGTGACTCGGCCCGGGCGGCGCGGAAGGCATCCGCGTCCTCGTCCCCGGCTCCCGTGACCGACAGCGCGGCGCGCGCGGCGAGTGGCTCGCCGACCTCGACGTAGAGCCTGCGGGCGTCGCCCTCGTGCGTCGCGGTCGTCGCGTCCTCCCAGTGGTCCCGGAGGGCCGGCTCGATCTCCTCGGCGGCGGCGAGGATCACCGCGGTCGAGTCGGGGACCAGTTCCAGGGGCGCACCGAAGCGGTCGAGGGGGAGCACTTCGGCCAGGCTCGGGGCGTCCTCCCCCCGCTCGGCCGCCTCCAACGCGGCCAGCTCGGCAAGCTCGCGGTGCTCGACGTCGAGCTCCGCGGCGGGAGCCAGCTCCACCCGCTCGGCCTCACCCAGGGAACGTTGGGTGAAGGTCGAGAACCACCGCATCGACTCGACCTCGTCGCCGAACAGCTCGACGCGGATCGCGCGCTCCTCGGTCGCCGCGAAGACGTCGAGGATGCCCCCGCGGACCGCGAACTGGCCGCGCTCGGTGACCTGCTCGACGCGCTCGTAGCCGGCGGTGACCAGATCCTCGGCGACAGCCCCCAGCTCGATCTCCTCGCCCCGGGAGATCGAGAAGCCGGCGGGACGGAGCGAGGCGTCCGGAACGGCTTCGGCCAGGCCTGTGGCGCTGGCGACCACCACCGCGTCGCCGCCCTCCCGCAGCGCGTCGAGCGCGTCGATCCGCAGGCCGACGAGGTGCGGAGGGGGAGTCACATGCGAGGCGAATCCCGTGCCCCGCGACGGATAGAGGCGCACCCGGCGCGGCGCCAGGTAGGCGTGCAGGTCGGCCGCCAGGTCCCGGGCGGAGCGGTCGTCCGCACTGACCAGCAGGGCCGGGCGGCCCGCGAGGCCCTGCTCGTCCTCCAGAAGCGCCGCCAGCAGCAGCGGCCGCAAGGTCGCCGACGCGCGAACGCTGCGCGCCTCGCCGTCGCCCAGGTCGGCGGCGAGCGCACGCAGGCGCTCGTTCTCGGCGGCGATCTCGATCAGGGGGCGAAGGCTCATGGCAGGCTGAACGCCCGGACCGCGGGATCCGGGGATGGCTCGATTCTAGATTGGGGACCACCGGGGCCCCGTCCCCTGCGCCCCATCGCCGGCGTGCCCCTTCTCAGGGGCCGCTATGGGTAGCTGAGAACCGGCACGTCCTGGGCGGGGGAGACAGCCTGCCCGCCAAGGCAGGCTCAGGGGCGGTGGGCGCGAACGAGGGCCCCGCCGAGGCGGGTCCAGAGGGGGTAGAGGAGGAACAGCGAGAGGGCTGCGGCATGCCGGCTCTTCCCGAGGGGGCGATCGTCGAGCCGGGCGAGGCCCGAGGTGAGCATGAACTCGCGTCCCGAGGCGGCGCCGAACGGGCGCCAGATCCGCGCAAGGCCGGGAGCATTCGCGTAGAGCGCCGCGGAGACTGCGACGAAGAGCCCCGTGACCCCGATCCTCAGCCGCCGCGCACGCGGAGGGTCGTCACCCGCCGCGACCTCTATCGCCGCGCCCGAGGCGACAAGGAGCGGGGGGTCGATGACGAAGCTCACGGCGCCTCGGACTCTAGTATCCGGCGCCATGTCGGCGCTCGGGGACTTCGTGGCGGCGCTCCTGCCGCCGGAGGCCGGCGGACCCGACCCGGAGCGGGCGGCTACCCTGGCGCGACGCCTGATCGCGCGTATGCCGGCGCTCACCCAGGCCGGCCTGGCGGCCGCGCTCCTGGGCTTGGAGAGCTGCTCCGTCGCCCGCACCGGCCGCACCCTCGGGAACCTGCCACCGGAGCGGCGGGAGGAGCTGCTGACCTGGGCCGCGCGCAGCCGCGGCGGAGCCGCCCTCGAGCCCCTCAAGTCGATCGTGATGCTTGCCAACGGAGCCGAGACCTTCGCTGAGGAGATCGCGGCGGTTGGGAGGCGGCAGGAGCCCTCCCGTCCGGACCCGATCCTCGACGTCGTCCCCCCGGCCGAGTGGCCGAACAGCACGAGCTGCGATGCGGTCGTGATCGGCTCCGGGGCCGGCGGGGCCTTCGCCGCCCGCTCGCTTGCCCGGGCCGGCCTCTCGACGGTGATCGTCGAGGAGGGAGAGCGCTGGAGCGTGGAGAGGATCCGGGCCACCCACCCGCTCGAGCGCTTCGCCTCCATCTACCGCGAGGCGGGCTCGACGGTGGCGATCGGCCGGCCGCCCATCTCGCTGCCGATGGGCAGGGCCGTCGGGGGCACGACGGTGATCAATTCAGGCACCTGCTTCCCGCCCCCACCTTCCGTCGCCCGCTCCTGGCACGAGGACCACGGCCTCGCCCTTGCGGACCCGGAGCTGCTTGCTGAGCGGGTCGCCGACGTCGAGGCGACCCTTGCCGTCGCGCCGGCGCCACGCGAGGTGGTGGGGCGGAACGGGGAGCTGGCCCTGGCGGGCGCCGCGGCGCTCGACTGGGACGCGGCGCCGCTGCGCCGCAACGCCCCCGGTTGCCGAGGTGCCTGCCAATGCGCGATCGGCTGCCCGAACAACGCCAAGGGGGGCGTCCACCTCAACGCGCTGCCGCAGGCGTGCGCGGCGGGCGCGCGGATCGCCTCGGGCCTGAGGGTGACGCGGGTCCTAACCGAGCGCGGCCGGGCGCGTGGAGTCGAGGCACGACTGCCCGATGGAACCGTCGCTCGGATCTCGGCGCCGCTGGTCGTGGTCGCCGCCGGCGCGATCCACACCCCGCCCCTGCTGCGCCGCTCGGGACTCGGCGCCCATCACCTGGTCGGCCGCAATCTCTCGATGCATCCGGCGACCGGCGTCACGGCGGTCTTCGAGGAGGAGGTCGTGCCCTGGCGGGGGGTCATGCAGAGCGTCGGCATCGAGCAGCTGCATGAGCGCGACGGCATCCTGATCGAGGCGACCTCGACCCCGCCGGGAATGGGCGCGGTTTCGGCCTCCGGCTACGGGGTCCATCTGCGGCGCAGGCTCGAGCGGGCAACGCGTACGGCCACGCTGGGGGCGATGATCGCCGACTCCCCCTCAGGGCGGGTACTGGGCTCGCGCCGGCCGCTGGTCGCCTACCCGCTGAGCACGGACGATGGCCGACGACTGGTCGCCGCGGTGGGTGCGATGGCGCGCATCCTCCTGGCGGCGGGGGCGAGCGAGGTCGAGCTGGGGGGCGGCGCGAGCCCGGTGGGCCGTGAGGACGGGATAGAGCCGGCGCTGGCCACGATCGACGTGCGCCGGCTGCGCCTTGCAGCCTTCCACCCGACGGGAACCGTCGCCGCCGGCTCGGACCCGGCCCGCCACCCGGCGGACCCTGAGGGCAGGCTGCGAGGGATCGAGGGTGTATGGGTCGCCGACGCGTCGATCCTGCCCAGCTGCCCTGGGGTGAATCCGCAAATTTCGATCATGGCGGCGGCGATCGGGGTCGGCGAGGCTGCCGCAGACGGTTAGTTGGTTGATTCCACGACCCCGCACACCTGGGTGACACGCGCGGCCGTGGAATCAACCATCTAGTCGCCGTAGGGCAGGCTCGGGCCGGCGCGCTGCCACTCGACCTGGCCTTCACCCTCGACGCGAGAGCGCTCCTCGACCCCGTCCCACTCGTGCAACATGCGCTTCAGGCGGGCTACGGCCTCGGGCGGGTGGGCTGCCACCGCGGCAGCCAGCTCCAGGGCCGCCTCCTCGGCCGCCGCCGCCGGGGCGACGCGGTTGACCATCCCCAACCTCAACGCCTCGTCGGCGCCGATCGTCCTCGACGAGAGCAGCAGGTACTTGGCGGTCGCCAGGCCGCAGAGGGTGACGAGGCGGGCGGGGCCGACGGGCACTCCGAGCGCCGCTCCCGGGAAGCGCATCCGCAGGTTTGAGCCGGCGACGCGCATGTCGCAGCCGATCGCGATCTCGACCCCGCCGCCGACGACATCGCCGTGGCAGACGGCGATCGTCGGCTTGGGGAAGCCGACGATCTCGTCGTAGAGGTCGGCGAAGAGCTGCATCCGGCGGACCCTTTCCTCGTCGTCGAGCTCCTCCTTGACGTCGGCCCCCGCCGACAGGCCCATGTGATCGGTCGAGCTGAAGACCAGGACGCGGACCGCCTCGTCGTCGCGGGCCTCCGCGAGGCGCTCCAGCAACTCGGTCAGCATCAAGGTGTCGATCGCGTTGCGCGCCGCCGGCCGGTCGAGGCGCAGCACGGCGATACCGGGGTCGTCCACCCCGTAGCTGGTCCGCTCAGCGCTCATCGATCGAAGAACCTAGTCGCTCCACCAGCCGCTCGGCCTCGTCGGCGGCCCTCTCGATCATGCGGG
Source organism: Solirubrobacterales bacterium (assembly GCA_036374255.1). Lineage (GTDB taxonomy): Bacteria > Actinomycetota > Thermoleophilia > Solirubrobacterales > 70-9 > VRUE01. The sequence continues at coordinate 17,483 of DASUUD010000117.1, forward strand.
CGACCTCCTCGCGCGGCTCGCGGAAGCGCGAGAGGACGTAGGCGGCGACGACCTCCGGGTCGGTCGAGTCGGGGCGTCCGACCCCGATGCGGAGGCGCCAGAAGTCGGCGCTGCCGAACCCTTGCTTGAGGCTCTTGAGGCCGTTGTGCCCCGCCAGGCCGCCGCCGATCCGCGCCTGAACCTCGCCGAAGGGAAGGTCGATCTCGTCGTGGAGCACGACCACCCGGTCGAGCGGGACCTTCAGCGAGCCGCGCGCCGGCCCCGCCGAGCTGCCGGAGTCGTTCATGTAGGTCTGGGGAAGGAGGATCGCGACGCGCGGGCCCCCGGGCCCGGCGCGGCCCTCGGCGATCAGACCGGCGAACTTCTTCCTGGCTCGGGGCAGCTGCCAGCGCCGGGAAAGCTCTGCGGCCACCTCGAAGCCGATGTTGTGACGGGTGCCGGCGTGGCGCTCGCCGGGATTTCCCAATCCCACGACCAGGATCCGTTCCCCGGCCTCGCCGCGATCGCCGCGGCGGCGGAAGATAGACAGGGGCTACTCTCCGCCGGACTCGGCCGGCTCCTCGCCGCCCTCGCCCTCCTCGGCGCCCTCCTCGGCCTCGGGGACCTCGCCCTCCTCGCCGACCAGTTCGGCCTCCTCCTCGACTTCGGGTTCCGGCTCCTCCTCGACCCGGGGCGGGGAGAGGGTCGCGATCGTGACCTCCTCGGGGTCCTCCGCGACGAGTTTCACACCTTCGGGCAGGACGACGGTAGTGAGCTGCAGCGTGTCGTTGATCTCCATCTCCGAGGCGTCGGCGACCAGCTTCTCGGGGATCTCGGTGGGCAGCGCTTCGACCGTGATCTCGCGGGTGATGTGCTCGAGCACGCCGCCGGCCTTCACGCCGGGGGCGTCCTCGGCGCCTTCGAGCTCGATCGCCACCTCGGCCTGGATCTCCTCGTCGAGCCGCACCTCCTGCAAGTCGATGTGCTGGAGGCTGCCGCGGACCGGGTGCAGCTGCTGCTCCTTGACCACGACCGGGACCCTTTTCGAGCCGTCCAGCTCCAGGTCGAAGAGGGCTTGGCCGCCGGCCAGCACGGCGCGAATCTCGCGTTCGCCCGCCTGGAAGGGGCGGGTGTCCTCGCCGCCGCCGTAGACGACGCCGGGCACGAGCCCCTCGCGCCGCAGGCGGCGTGAGCTTCGCGAGCCGAAGTCGGCGCGGGGAGCCGCCTTGAGGGTTTCTCGTCCACGGGCCATTGGACGGGAGAGGATAGAGAAACGGAGTGCGGGCCGAAGGCTGTGGCACCCTTAGTCCGTGAGCGCCGACGACTCAAAGATCCCGAAGGGCAGGATCCGCCGCTCGGCGAAGCTCGGCTCGATCGTCGGCGTGCAGGGCGCCCGCTACGCCGGCACCAAGGCGACCAACGTCGCCCGCTCCGAGGAGGAGGGCAAGGAGAAGCTCGAGCAACGGCACCTGGAGACGGCCATGAAGATGGTCGGCGCGCTCGGGCAGATGAAGGGCGCGGCGATGAAGCTGGGCCAGTTCGCCTCCTTCATCGACACCGAATTCATCCCCGAGGATTACCGTGAGATCTACCAGGAGCAGCTGGCGAGCCTTCGCACCGATGCGCCCTCGATGCCCTGGGAGAAGGTCGAGCGGGTGCTGGCCGAGGAGTACGACGAGGAGCCGCTCAGCGAGCTGTTCGCGGAGTTCGAGCCGGAGGCTTTCGCGGCGGCCTCGATCGGCCAGGTCCACCGCGCCGAGCTGCTCGACGGGCGCCGGGTCGCGGTGAAGATCCAGTACCCGGGGATCGCCGAGGCGCTCGACGCCGACCTGCGCAACGCCGGCACCATTGTCCGCCTCGCCCGCACCTTGGCCCCCGGGCTCGACGCAAAGGCGATCGCCCACGAGATCCGGGAACGGGTGATGGAGGAGCTCGACTACGAGTACGAGGCGCAGAACCAGCGCAGCTTCGCCCGCGCCTACCGCGACCATCCGTTCATCTACGTGCCGGAAGTGATCACCCGCCTCTCGCGCCGCCGGGTGCTGGTCACCGAGATGGTCGAGGGGCTGGGATTCGAGCAGATCAAGGAGCTGCCCCACGAGGAGCGGAGCCGCTTCGGGGAGGTCGTCTTCCGGGGCAGTCTCGGCTCGATCTTCCACCTGCAGCACTTCAACGCCGATCCCCACCCCGGCAACTACATCCTGATGGCCGACGACCGCGTCGCCTTCCTCGATTTCGGGATGACCAAGAAGCTCGACAACGAGCAGATCGTCCTCCAGCAGCGCGCCTTCGACGCCGCCGCCCGCAGCGACCCGGAGGCGTTCAGGGAGGCGCTCCACGACCTCGGCTTCGTGAAGAACCCGTCGAAGCTGGACGCCGAACGGCTGATGGAGCACATGATGGCGGTGGGCGGCTGGTACGTCGAGGACCGCGAGATCGAGATCAGCCCGCGCAGGGTGATGAAGATCATCGAGTCGACCAACGACCCGCGCTCGGAGTACTACGACCTGATGCGGCGCGAGTCGCTGCCGGCGGACGAGCTGATGGGCCGGAGGATGGAAATCGGAGTCGTCGCCGTGCTCGGCCAGCTGCGGGCGAAGCGGAACTGGCACCGCATCATGCGCGAGTGGGTCTATGCGGATCCGCCTGCGACAGAGCTGGGCGAGCAGGAGTGGGAGTACTTCGAGGGAAGAGGCCTGATGCGAGTACGCGGATTGGCGAGCACCACCTGAGAGGAGCGAGGAGATGGGCCGGATACGGCGGGGTTGGCAGCTGACCAAGAAAAGCTGGGCGTTGCTGCGTGAGAACAGGTCGTTGATTCGCTTCCCGCTCTACGGAGGGGTCGCGACGATCATCTGCGCGGCGATCGTCGTGGGGCCGGGCCTCTACCTGATCGACAGCGGCGACGAGGTCTTCGGCGGGGCCCTGGCGGTGATCGGCTTCTACCTGCTCGCCGTGATCGGCTTTTACTTCAGCGTCGGCCTCGCCGCCGCGGCGGACATGATCTTCCACGGGCGCGAGGCGGGCGTCCGAGACGGGCTGGCGGTGTCGCGCAGTCGCTTTTCGCAGATAGCGGGCTGGGCTGCGGTCTCGACCGTGGTCGGGCTCGTGCTGAGCGCCCTGGAGGACCAGGGGGCCGTTGGTCAGGTCGTCACTCGCCTCCTCGCCGTCGGCTGGTCGCTGATCACCTTCCTCGCCGTGCCGGTGATCGCCCTCGAGGGGACCGGGCCCTTCGAGACCATGAAGCGCTCGGCCGGCCTGTTCAAATCCCGCTGGGGCCAGCAGGTGACCGGCAACCTCGCGATCGGCGGTGCCGTCCTCCTCTTCGCGATCCTGCCGAGCGCAATCCTGATTGGGGCCGGAATTCTGGTCTGGGCCTCGGCGAGCTTCGCCGGCGCCCTGCTGGTGGTGCTGGGGGTGATCGGCCTCGCAATCGGGATTCTGGTCAACAGTGCGCTGAACGGGATCTTCGGCGTCGCCCTCTACCGCTACGCGCTCGAGAGTGAGACCGTCGGCGGCTTCACCGCCGAGGAGCTGGAGTCGGCGGTGAAGACAAAAGGGGGACGCAAGGCGCCGCCGACCGCCACGCCGGGCACGGTTTGATCCCGCCCACGGGCCTAGGACCCACGGGCAGCACGGGAAATCGGCCCGCCGGCCGCCGTCAGCGAGGCGAAGAGCCTGGGGTCGTTTGAGCAGATGCCGGTGACGCCGGCCTCGACCAGCTTCTGCATGCGGGGCAGGTCGTCGACCGTCCAGGCGATCAGCTCGACGCCGGCTTCCTCGGTGACCGCGGCGAGGCGAGGCGTGATGACCGCGTGGTATGCCCACATCGAGGTCACCTCCATCTCCGGCAGCGCGGCGGCGGCCATCCCGGGCAGGCGGCGGCGCATCGCCAGGAGGGCGGCGAGCATCGGCGCCCTCGCCCAGCGCTTCGATGCCCAGTCCCTCCTCACTTTCGGATAGGTCCAGCCGCGCCTCAGACCGGGCTCGAGCTCGCGGATGCGAGCGAGGGTGGATAGCTCCATGGTCGAGACCATCGTCCTGTCCAGCAGCTCCCGCTCGCGGATCGCGGCGACGATCTCCTCCTCCCTACCGGGAAGCTTGATGTCGAGGTCCATCTCGACCCGGTCCAGGGGCGGCTCCAGGAACGAGTCGAGGGCCTCGGTGAGCGTCAGCGGCTGCCGTCGCTCGGCGTCGTGCCAGTCGTGGGCGACGATCAGCGGCGTGCGCTCGGCGGCAGGCAGGCGGGGGTGCCCGCTGCGGGTCCAGAGCACGTCGATCTCGATCGTGTCGACCTCGGCCGCGACCGCTGCGTGGAAGCTCTCCAGGGTGTTCCCGGGGGCGATCAGGTCGGCGCCCTTGTGGCCGACCAGGCGTAGATCGGTCCGACGGAGCTCATCTCGCGCGTCCAGCACTCATTCCAGCGTAGCCGCCGAGGCCGATGCCCCAGCACTGCGCCTCGCGACACCCGCCCCCGGCCGGAGGCGGGGGCGGGTCGCGACGTCAATCGCTCGCTCAGTCCTTAAGGACGGACCGCGGCGCAGTTCGGGCTGGCGTCGTTGTGCGTCAGGCCGAAGTCGGAGCCACCGGGATTTGGCAGGGGACCCGCCGGCGTCCCGTTCAGCACCGACGCCGCCGGATGGCCAACTGCCTCGGAGTCCGCGTTAGCACAGTCGCCGGCGGGGACGAAGGTCCCGCTCGGCGGATCGTGGATCGCCGCGGCCGGCGATGCTGCTCCGAGCATCACGGCGACGATCGGGATGAGCATGAGCTTGCGCATCTGTTCTCCTTTCGCTGGTGCGCCCAATGAAACGGGGTACGCGGCAGCGTCACCCGGGGTTCGACTCCCCCGGGCCTAGGTTGGCCTGATGATCATCAGCACGAGCACGGTGCTAATGATCAGGAAATTGAGCCGGGCGACGATCGGGGTCCAGTTCCTGCCCGGAGGAGGCGGCCGGCCGGCTTCCATCCCGGCTATGGCTTTGGAGGACCGGGGGCCGAGGTAGAGCAGACCGATGGCGGTCACGATGACGAGCCCGGCGAAGCCGAGCTGGATCCAAAGCTGATCCCAGTCGTAGTAGTCCTCGGTCAGCCAGATTCCGGAGGCGAGCACGATCAGGGCCAGCGGGGTGAGGACGTACCGCCCGAAGAACCGGGTGAGGCGCATGGCGCTGAGCATGTTGCCTTTGTCGCCGCTGCGCGGCGCAAGGAACATGGCGATGTTGAGCACGAAGCCGCCGCCGACCCAGAAGGCGGCAGCGAGCACGTGGATGCTCTTGAGGATTGTCAGCTCGTTGACCATCGGGTCAGAAGAGCTGGTTCTCGCCCGCGAAGATCTCGGAGACCGAGTCGTCGGTGAAGATGCGACGGATCGAGTCGGCGAAGGTGCCGGCGGTCGAGAGGACGGTGATGTTGTCCGGCGCGCCGGGGCGCAACGGGATGGTGTCGGTGACGACGATCTGCTCGATGCCGGAGTTCTCGTAGGCGAGGCGCTCGTAGGCCGGCCCGGAGAAGACGCCATGTGTGGCGCAGGCGATCACCCGGGCCGCGCCCTCGTCGAGCACCGTCTGCGCCGCCGCGCAGAGGGTGCCGGCGGTGTCGATCATGTCGTCGACCAGCACCGCGGTCTTGCCCTTCACCTCGCCCACCACGTAGCCGATCTCGGCGACCTGCTGGGCCGGCCGCTCCTTCTCCATCACCGCCCAGTGGCTTCCCACCCGGCGGGCGAAGTTGCGCGCCGTCTTCACCCGGCCGGCATCGGGCGAGACGATCACCAGCTCCTCGGTGAGGTGCTGGTCGGAGAACCATTGCGTGAGCATCGGCATGGCGGTCATATGGTCGACCGGGACGTGGAAGAAGCCCTGTACCTGGCCGGCGTGCAGGTCCATCGTGAGGACGCGGTCGACGCCGACCCCCTCGAGGCACTTGGCGACGATGCGGGCGGAGATCGGCTCCCGCGG
>DASUUD010000118.1:0-11817 GCA_036374255.1 Solirubrobacterales bacterium
ACCGGAGTCGATCTGGGTGTTGGGTGCTTCGGTGTCGACCGTGAAGCTGCGGCTAGCCGGGCTTGGGTCGGTGTTGCCAGCCGGGTCTTTGGCCCTCACCTCGAAGGTGTGGGGGCCGTCGAGGAGCGGGTCGGTGGTGTGGGGCGAGGTGCAGGCCGTGAAGGCGCCTTCTTCGTCGCGGCGGCATTCGAAGCTGGCGCTTTCGTCGGGGGAGGAGAATTCGAAGGTCGGGGTGGCGTCGTTGGTGGGGCCCGCGGGGCCCGAGACGATCAGGGTGTTGGGGGCTTCGGTGTCGACCGTGAAGCTGCGGCTAGCCGGGCTTGGGTCGGTGTTTCCGGCCGGGTCTTTGGCCCTCACTTCGAAGGTGTGGGGACCGTCGGAGAGCGCGGCGGTGGTGTGGGGCGAGCTGCAGGAGGTGAAGGCCTCTTCGTCGACCCGGCATTCGAAGATGGCGGTTTCGTCGGGGGAGGAGAAGCTGAAGGTCGGGGTGGCGTCGTTGGTGGGACCAGAGGGACCGGAGTCGATCTGGGTGTTGGGTGCCTGGGAGTCCTCGGTGTAAGTGATGGAGGAGGTCGAGCAGGCCGAGCTGTTGCCGGCCGCGTCGCTGGCCCTGGCCCGGAAGATGGTGGTCGAGTTGTCGGGCACCGAGACGGCGAGGCCGGGGGATTCGAAGTTCGCGGCGCTGCCGGTGGCGGCCAGGTTTGGTTCCGTGCAATCGGAGGTGCTCGGGGCCTCATAGAGCCGCACGGTCGAGCCCACCTCGGCTTCGCCTGAGAGGAGCGGTTCGTTGTGGTTGGCCGGCGAGGCGGGCGTGGTGGCAAGCAGGGTCGGGCCGGCGGGCGCTTCGGTGTCGACTGTGAAGCCGCGGGAGGCAGGGCTTGGGTCGGTGTTGCCAGCCGGGTCTTTGGCCCTCACTTCGAAAGTGTGAGGGCCGTCGGAGAGGGCTTCCGTGGTATGGGGGGAGGTGCAGGGTGTGAAGCTGCCGACTTCGTCGAGGCGGCACTCGAAGGTTGAGCCGGACTCTGTCGAGGAGAAGGTGAAGGTGGGCGTGGTGTCGTTGGTCGGGCCTTCGGGGCCGGAGACGATCAGGGTGTTGGGGGCTTCGGTGTCGACTGTGAAGCCGCGGGAGGCAGGGCTTGGGTCGGTGTTGCCAGCCGGGTCTTTGGCCCTCACCTCGAAGCTGTGGGGGCCGTTGGAGAGCGAGGCGGTGGTGTGGGGCGAGCTGCAGGAGGTGAAGGCCTCTTCGTCGACCCGGCATTCGAAGATGGCGGTTTCGTCGGGGGAGGAGAAGCTGAAGGTCGGGGTGGAGTCGTTGGTGGGACCGGAGGGGCCGGAGTCGATCTGGGTGTTGGGGGCTTCGGTGTCGACCGTGAACGCACGGGAGGCCGGCGTGGGGTCGGTGTTTTCGGCCGGGTCTTTGGCCCTCACTTCGAAGGTGTGGGGACCGTCGGAGAGCGCGGCGGTGGTGTGGGGCGAGGTGCAGGAGGCGAAGGCCCCTTCGTCGACCCGGCATTGGAAGGTCGAACCTGCCTCGGTAGAGGAGAACTCAAAGGTCGGGGTGGGATCGTTGGTGGGGCCTTCGGGGCCGGAGTCGATCGACGTATCCGGAGGCGTTTCGTCCGGCGGGGGTTCTTCCGCGAATTCCCCGACGGCTTCTTTCGCGTCGATCAGCCCGGCCCCGATCGCGTCCGGGCCGAAGGCCCCGACCGGCCTGGCCGTGGCGGCAAGCGCCGAGCGCAGTTCCGCAGGCGTCGCGCCTGGTTCGGCATCGCGCATCAGCGCAGCGACCGCCGCCCCATGCGGCGCCGCTGCCGAGGTGCCGAAGAACCGCCAGGTGCCCGACACCAGCGAGCCGAAAAAGGTGTTCGCCCCGCCGTCGGTCGCCACGAGGTCCGGCTTGGCGAGGGTCTGCGCGGGTTCGAGAAGCGGCGCGGGACTCGCGCTTTCAACCGGGCCAAAGTAGTGGGCCACCGGTCCCCGTGAGGAGTAGTACTCGGGTTCGCTGGTGGTGTCGTAAGCGACCGCTCCCGCCCCGATCGCGCTCTCCGCGGCACTGTGACCGAAGATCGTCGGCCCGACGACATCCCCACCCGAGGATTCCGGGTACTCGGTGGCCGACACGCCCCCGCCGTTCTGGAGCAGGATGAACTTGAGCCTCGGGGCCGTGGCCGAGCTTGCACCGGGATTGCAGCTGCCGAAACAACGGAGGATGGCCAGTTGGACGGTCTGCGTTGATTTGTTGTTCGTCCACTGGAAGACCTCGACCGGCTGCTGACTGCCTCCAGGGTTGTTTTCGAAGCCGCCGACAGGCAACCCCTGGGCTTTGAGCACTTTGCCGCTCGAGTCGAGGAGGACAGCGTCGATGTCCGTCGTCACCCCGTTTCGTGGCTCAGCCCACTGAAGATCGACAGTCAGCGTCCAACCAGCTTCCACCGTGATCCCGAAGGTGTTATCGGTTGCCCCAGTGGGGTCGAAGTCCATGCAGCGTTCCCTTTCGGCGGACGCTCCCAGGTCGGGGGGGCAACTTGCGGAGTCGCGAAAGCTCGGTGCCTCCCAGGAGGCGATGTCGTTGCCGGAAGCATCGATCAGGTTGTCATTGCCGGCCGCCGAGAAGAAGGCCGCGCCTCCGGCCGTCACGTTGTCTGCGGCGACCGCGATCGGTCCTTCCTGGAAGAAGGGCTCGAAGAAATAGATGATGTCGTCCACGATCACGTCGGCGTCGGCACCACCTTCGGCGACAGGTTTCGCGAGGCGTTCGATGTTTTCAGCGAACTCGAGTTCCCCGGTGAATGCCGTCGCGAAGGCGAGCTTCGCGCCGGGCGCCAGGTCGTGGACGATCTGTGCCATCCCCCGCCCCTCGTCCGCATCACCCTGGTAGTTGAGGTCTTCGAGCACCGCCACGGGATCGGTCCGTCCGCAGGGGTTGCCCGGGCCGGGCAGATCGCCACTCGCCACATCGTCGGTGGCGTCGGTGGCGGCGGACTCGTCGGTGTCGAAGGAGTCGGAGAGGATGCCGACCGTGGAACCGGTCCCATCGACCTCGAATGTCTGACGGGCTTCCAGGGCGTTTAGATGGGTATCCCCCTCGGAGGTCGCTGCGCCGTTGCACTCGACGATGGCAGAGGTGACCGCGCCCGCCCCGTCTGAGGCGGACGTCAGCGGCGTCAGGACCTCGGTCACGGCCGCCACCCCAGCCACGCCTGCCACCGCCCGGAGCCGCTCGGGCCTCACCGCGGCCGTGACGGTCCGGTACGGGACGCTGACGTTGGTCACAGCTGCCCCCACCGCGCGAAGCTCCGACGGGGCCATGGCGCCGCGCTCGAAGCGCACGTCGACCAGGATTCGGTTGCCCACGCGCAACAAGCTCCCGGGGCCTTTGTCAACGAGGCTCAGCCTTTCCGCCTGCTCCGCTCGGGGGGCTGTGCTGACCGACGGCCTGGCCAACTCGGCCAGCCGGGCTGAGAGAATGCCGCCGCTCCGCGCTGAAGCAGGCGCGGTCGGCAACAGCGCCAAGACCATCACCGGAATGGCGATCAACAGGAAGATCGCCGGCGGGAGCACGGAGCGAAGACGCAAGCTCTCCGGCTCCCGGCTTCCGCGGGGCGAGCGCGAGGAATGGACAGGGAGGCTCATCTATTTAGGAACAACCCATTGTGCCCCATGGTGCGAAGCAGCTTGCGAACGGCACGCGTCGGCCGCTCAGCGCCGCGCGATGACGAAGGAGGCGCGGAAGCGGTTGCCGCGATTCCCCGCCGCATCGCTTGGGACACCGATCATCCGGTGGACCCCGGGCCGCAGTCGCCTCCCACCGATGTAGCCGGTGAAGCGAAAGCGGTTTGCGCCCTGGTTCCCCGCGTGGGAGAACTCGCCCCTGACGCGGACGAACCTCGTGCATCGCCTCGCCCTGAGCAGCCGGCGGGCGCGCTTGCCGATCACGCAGCGTTTGCCCTTCCTTCGGCCGATCGCCCCGCGCTGGACGACGAAGCTAACCGTCGCGGCCTCCGTAAGCAGGTAGCTGACCCTTGAGCTCCGCGGGGAGCGCTTGCTGCGCTTCCGGGCGCTGGTGCTGGCGATGCTCGGCGCGCGGGTGCGCCGCGGGCGGAAGCGCCGGGGATTGAATCTGAGCCCGGATCCCACCGGCACCACTGTGTCCGCCGCGACCTCAGGCACCAGGAACTCGTCAGCGCCGATGTCGGGTGCCGTTCCCTGGACCCGCGGTTCGCCGTCGAGGTCGGTCGGGCCGCTCTCGGGCGTGATCATGCCGGCATCGATCGTCGCCGAGCCGAAGAGCTGATGGAGGCGATCGGCGCCGAGCAACGGATCGACCCCCGTCTGGTTGCCGCCCTGGTCGAGGAGCGTCGCGGGAGCATCGAGGCCGACAGCGCCGGCACGGTAGTTCGAGAACCCGACGTCGATGGTCGAGCTGCAGGACACGTAGCCTTGGGCATGCAGGTCGTACTTTCCACCCCGGGCGATCACGTTGCGGAGCTCGACCGTGCTGGAGTTGCATTCCGTGGGCGGGGGCGCAATCGTGGTCAAGACACGAACCGCCGCAGATTCAGCGCCGTCCGCCAGCGCGGTCACGTTGCGGAGCTTCGCGGATTCGAACGCCTGGACAGCCGGCGCCGTCGCGCCGATCGCGTGCACGAAGCTGTCGCGCAGTAGCCCACGGACCTCGACGGGGATGCCGGCCGGGGCCTCCAGCCTCAGGGCCGAACCGGTGCCGTTCAGACCGAGGAGCACCGAGAGGCCCGTCCTGCTGAGGTCAAGGCGGGCGATGTTCGCGCCGGGTAGGACCGTCAACCCGCCAACGTTGCCGAACTCGATCCGCGGCACCTGGGACCCCTCTCCAACCACGCTCACGCCAGGCGGGACGCTCATTCCCGCAGTCGGCGCGTAGGGGCCAAGGTCGCCGGCAACATGCACCGTGTCGCCGTTGATGGCGTCGTTGATGCCGGTGTCGATATCGCAGGGGCTGGACTGTGTGCACGTGGACCCCGCCCCGCCCGGCGTTACATAGCGGTCGGCCGCGCCTGCCCAGGTTGCACCCAGGGCGAGAAAGGCGCCAAGCGCAATGACCGCAAGGCCCCCAATACCGCGCGCACCTCGGGTGCTGCGGCGCTCAAGTTTGCGACGCGTCACTCTTTCCGATCTCCTGACCCCGTTGCGACGAGTGTACGCCCCGCCGGACACTCCGACCAGGCCATTGCCCAGGCCAAGCTCGAGGCAGCCCGACTAAACCCCGATCCTCGCTCTGCTGTACGTTCGACTGGAATAGGGACGGCGCGCGAAGGAGGTCGATGTGAAGCAACCCGCAAGCACCGAAGCCGTCAACGCCGGCCAGCCCTATCCGAGCCGCGAGGAGGTGGCTGCGAGGTTCGCGGGTCACGTCAACCGCGGAAAGGTGGCCGCCCTTCAGGCGATGGGGGTCGACATCGTGATCGGGGAACGTGAGGGAGCCCGCTTTCGCGATGCCTACAGCGGCCGCTGGTTCTGGAACTGCCACTGCAACGGGGGGGTGTTCAACCTCGGTCACCGCCACCCCGCCGTGGTCGCCGCTCTGCGGGAGGCCCTCGACCACCTCGACGTCGGCAACCACCACCTGCTCTCCGGTTGGCGGGCCCGGCTGGCCGAGCAGCTCGCGGGGAGCACCGAGGGCCGGCTTCCTTACCTGCTCTTCACCCCCTCGGGCAGCGAGGCCGTGGATCTCGCGTTGACGCTCGCCCGGGGCCACACCGGCCGGGAGAAGATCGTCGCGGCGACCGGCGCCTACCATGGGCTGGCGGGCTTTGCCCGCGCCGCCAGCGATGCTCGCTGGTCGGAGCCCTACGGCGAGCCGATTCCGGGCTTTGCGCACGTGCCGTTCAACGACCTCGATCGGCTGGCCGCCGAGCTGGAGGGTGGCGCCGCTGCGGTGATCCTCGAGTCGATCCCCGCGACCCTCGGCTTTCCGCCACCGGCGCCCGGCTACCTGCGCGAAGCGGGCGACCTGGCCAGGCGCCAGGGAGCGCTGCTCGTGCTCGACGAGGTGCAGACGGGCTTGGGGCGCACCGGTACTCCCTGGTTCTACCAGCAGGAGCAGGCGGAGCCGGACATCTTGATCACCGGCAAGGGGCTCGGCGGCGGCCTCTACCCGGTGAGCGCGGCGCTGATCAGCGAAGAGCTGGAGGGCTTCTTCGACCGGCAGCCCTTCGCCTACGTCTCCACCTTCGGCGGCTCGGAGCTCGGATGCGTGACGGCAAGCGCCGTGATGAGGGAGGTTTCGAGGCCGGAGTTCATGGAGCGGGTCCGCGCCCTCGCCGAGCGTTTCCAGGCGGGGTTCGAAGACCTGCCCTTCAAGCTGCGACGCCGCGGGCTGACGATGGGTCTCGCCTTCGACCAGCCGCAGGGCGGGGTCGAAGCGGCCAAAAAGCTGATCGATGCCGGTGTCTTCGCCGTCTTCGCCGAGCACGATCACTCGGTGACTCAGTTCAAGCCACCCCTGATCCTCGCTGACGGCGAGGCCGAGGAGATCATCGAGACCGTTCGCCACACGCTCGGATGAGCCCGGCGACGGGCCGACTCTCCGCAGACGAGCTGCGGCAGCTGGACGCGACGGTCGATTCGGCCCTCGAGGAGGCCGACGAGTCGCGACTCCTGGTGCTCGGGGGCGGAGAGATCTCGCTCGTCCTCGGCTGGCCTCCGGCGGATCCCACGTTCGCCTGCAGGCGGCTTCCGCTGTTCCCGACCCGCGCGCGGTTCGACGCTTACCGGCGCACCCTGGTCGACTACGTGGATGCGCTCGGAGAGCGGGGCGTCGATGTGGTCGAAACCGAGCTCAGTCCGATCGACCGCGATGACGGCACGATCGCCGGGTACGCGGTGCAGCCTTTGCTTCCCGCGGAGACTCTGGCGCCCGCCGTCCTCGCGGACCGCGCTCCGGCGGCCGGGCACCCCCTGGTCGATGCGATCGTGGAGACGGCCTTCGCAGCGATCGGGCCGCGGCTTGGAATCGATGCGCAGCTCTCCAATTGGACCTGGGAGAGGGGACGCCTCCGGTACCTGGATGTCACGACCCCGATGATCTGGGCGCCGGACGGGAGCCCTCGCCTCGACCTCGACCTCCTTATGCGACCCCTGCCGGCGATCTTGCGCAGGCCGGTGAAGCGCTTCGTGGCACCGGGCATCCTCGATGGGTATCGGCACCGGCAGGGGGTCGCAAACGACCTGCTGGGCAACCTGATCAAGGAACGGCTCGACGCCTGGATCCCGGTCTTCCTCGAGCCCGTCAACCGGAGTCTGGAGACCCCCATCAACGAGCAGGAGGTGCGCAGCTACTACCGCTCGGACGCGCGGCTGTGGGAGTGGCTTCTGCGCATTCGGCGCCTCGACCGAGTCTGGCAGCGACACGTGCGGCGGCGCCCCTACCAGTTCCTTCTTCCTCGCGGGGTCGCGCGTTAGCGACGACGCGATGGACGAGGAAGGCCGATCGGCTGACGGCCGTCACCCGCCCCTTGCGTTTCGCGACCTCGCGCGTTAGGTTCAAACCGTGACGCAGCGGGGATCCATCAACCCCCTTCTTCTCGCTCTGGGCGCTGTCGTTCTGGTCGGAGTCGGGGTGCTGATCGGAATCCTGATCGAGGGTGATGACGGCCCCTCGGCAGAGGAGCCGCTCGAGGCCGCCAGCATCGGCAACGCGGCGCAAGGGCGAGAACTGTTCGTAAGCCAGGGCTGCGCGATGTGTCACAGCTACGAGGGGCGCGGTGGCACCGACGCTCCCAGCCTGGACTTCATGAAAGGCGAGCTGAGCGCCACCGCCATCGCCGACATGAGCGGCACGATCTGGAACCACGTGCCGGAGATGCAGGAGGCCTTCGCCGAGGAGGAAATTCCCTTCCCGGAGTTCGAAGCGGACCAGATGGCCGACCTCGTCGCCTACCTGCACGGCGGCGGCCCGCCGCCCGATGCACCCGAGAGCGGGGCCGCAATGGAGGAGGAGCACGAGGGCGGTGAGGAGCAAGAGGGCGGCGGGGAGGAGCACCAGGGCGGCGAGCAGGGGCAGTAGCGCAGCGGGGCCGCGCTGCTTGCATTCGTTCAACTGCGACCTGCCTTAGAACCCTCAGCCCAGGCTGTGGAGAAGTGCGGATGCGATTCGGGCCCCACGCGCCTAGCGTTTCCCTTGATGCACTCCGACTCACTGATCGCCGCCGGCAAGCCGCTGCTACGCCGCACGGTCCGTCACGCCCTGGTCGGGCGCAGCCGGTCAAAAAGCGACGCCACGGCCGGCCGCTTCACGCGCGCCGACGCCGATCGCCTGCTGGACGAGACCTGGGAGCGCTTCCTCGGGCTTGCGAGGACGCGACCGCGCGAGCCAACCCTGGGGGCCCGCCAGAACGTGCTGCTCGCCGCCCTCACCGTCGCCTTCTTCCGCGCGCTACTCGTGCGCGGCGTCGAGCGCACGTACGCAATCGAGCTGGTCGGCGATGCGGCCTGGCGGATCTATGCTCGCTGGGGACGCTTGGCGGTGGTGATCACCGCCCTGCCAGGCGGCCCACCCGCGACCCGTCTGCGGCGACGGGTCAACCTCTTCCTGCGTTATCCGTTCGGGCGCCCCGGCTACCTCTACCGTGACCGCGAGGAGCCTCGAGGTCGCGCCTTCGACATGGTGCGATGTCCGATCGCCGAGTACATGCGCGGCCAGGACGCCGGCGACCTCTGCGTAGGCACCTGGTGCAATCTCGACTTTCCCCTGGCCACGATGTGGGGCGGACACCTGGAGCGAGAGGGGACGCTGGCGGGTGGCGCGCCTGCGTGTGACTTTCGCTTCGTCGCCGGACCGGGCTCCGGCGCGGCGCGCCGCCCGCGTTCCCGGAATGCAGCATGAGTGTGTGATGGGGTGTGAAGGCGAGACCGCTCACCCCTGAGTACGGCAAGCGCATCTACGACTGGTGGGGTCGCCATCCACATCTCTACCGCTTCATGGCATGGTTGGTCTTCCTGGGTAGGGAACGAACGCTTCGCCGCCGGGCCGCGGAGCTGGCGGGTATCGGTCCGGGCGCCACGGTGCTCGACCTCGCTTGCGGGAGCGGCGCGAACTTCGCGGCCCTGGAGGCAAGAATCGGTGACCGCGGACGTCTTATCGGCTTCGACTACAGCCCCGGGATGCTTGCCTCCGCCGAAGCGCTCAAAGCGCGACACGGGTGGGACAACATCGAGCTTGTGCAGGGAGACGCGGAGAAGATGGAGCTCCCAGCGGCATCGCTCGATGCCGCGGTCTGTACGTTGGCCCTGAGCACGATGCGGGATCACCGGGCGGCGATCGAGCGGGTTCGTGACGGGTTGCGACCGGGCGGGCGGTTCGCCGTGCTCGACGCGAAGGAGCTCGAGGGAGCGGCTCGAATCCTGAACCCGCTGATCCGGCCCCTGTTCCGGCTCACAACCAACTGGGATCCCCGCAAGAATCTCATCGCCTCGCTACGCGATTGCTTCGGAGCGGTCGAGGTCAAGCGATTCAACGCCGGCAGCATGTACATCGCGGTGGGACGGGCTTCCGTCGATTGACGAGATGCGCGGCTTCGACCGCTCGCCTCCAGTCGGCGCTTCGGTGCCGTTTGCGGTCTCCGAGAATCCCTGCGGGGATTGACCCGGCGGCCGAGCGGGGCTACCGTCAGGTGACTGCGCCTCGAGCCTTCGGGTGGGCGAGGCCGAGAAGCCACGAACCCAACGGGGGGTCTCGAGATGCGAATGCACACGAAGTTTGGGCGCCCGAGCCACGCGACCGTGATCGCGTACCTGGCGCTGTTTGTCGCCCTGGGCAGCGGTGCCTACGCCGCCAAGCAGCTGCCCAAGAACAGCGTCGGCACCAAGCAGCTCAAGAAGAAGTCCGTCGGCACGTCGCAGTTGAAGGGCAACGCGGTGACCAAGAACAAGATCAAGAAGAACTCGATCGTGATGAGGAAGATCAGGGGCGGAGCCGTGTCCAGGCAGAAGATCCAGAACAACGCCGTCAACGGCGCCAAGATTCTCGACGGCTCGGTGACCGGGACAGATATCAACGTCCCCACCACGCCCTTCGCACGGATCGTGCACGAGGCCCGTGGCAACGCGACCGTGCCTGTGCCCAAAGAAGGCGAAGGGCCCGGGCTCTACCCCCTCAACAACGCCACCTACACGCAGGAGGCAGAGCGGGACGACACCTATCTCGGGGCGCTCGACGTGACCTTCAAAGCGACCTGCACATCGCCGCGGCAGGTCTTGGCCTTAATCGTCCTGGACCCGGCGAATCTGGCCGATCCGGAAGAGAGCGACGTCGTGGGATTCGGATTCATAGAGGACGAAGGCGCGGGAGAGGTCTCCAGGCGCATCAACATCGGCGGCCAAGGGGGAAGGATCCAGCCCGGTGTGCCGACCAATCACACGATCTACCTTGGCACCCGGGGGGAGTGCACGGCGGGCGAAGGGATCACGGCCACATTTGGCGCCGTCGACGTGATCGGCACCAAGTAACTGGTTCGCCTGGGCGAGATGTGGTTTTGCCCGGATGCCGGGCAACCACCTGTTGGCTACGGTCCGGGTGCTCCATGGTGCCCATGCCGGGCACCAGGGCGAAGATGACAGCGAACCGCGAAAGGATGCCATGCGGCCCAAGGCGCCAATCGATTTGATGCTGGCCCCCGTGGCCGCCGAAATCGACAGCAACCTGCAGCACCTGCGCGAGAAGACGACCGCGGAGGAAATGGAGCAGGTGCTTCAGCTTGAGACAAATCACCCGCCGATTGACGACACGCGTGACGAGCGCGCCAACCGGGTGCTCGAGCTGGCGCTGCGCAACGTCGACCTGCACGGCTGGGAGGCGCAGATCACCGACGACTCGACCAGGCTGCGGCTCTCCGGCGGCTCGGTGAGCGTGGATCTGGGCCTGAGCGCCTCGATCCTCCGCTTCATCGAGAAGCAGGGGTGACCCGGCTCCCTGTGTAGCGGTTCGTAGCTGTCTGGGGCGATTCCCGCGGTGGTCCCCCCTATGACCTCGAAAGCGTGCCTAGAAGCCGAGCGCGAACTTCGCGTCCTCGGACATCATCTCGGTAAAGAGCTTCGACATCTCCCCGCAAATAGGCAGGTTTCATCGACGACGGGGACGGCTATGGGGACGGCTCGTCAAGGAAGGCGTCCATCAGGTCGGCTGCTTCGCTCTCTGCTCCAGGCAACAGGTGGCCGTAGATGTCGTAGGTGATTGCCAACGTAGCGTGTCCCATGATGGTTGAAAGGGTCTTGGGGTTCGTGCCCGCTGCGATGGCCATCTGGCGAAGCTGTGCCTTCCCTCGTGGAACCCGAGCGGCTCGACCTCTAGGTCTTCCCACGCCTTCTCAGCACGACGACGAAGCGGATTTGGATGAAGGGGGAACTCAGGATCCTGGCCGGGGAAGAGCAAGGCATCCGGCTCCGGATGATTTAGAAGGACGAAATGATCTCGAAGCAGAGCGTGAAGCCGCTTGTTGATCGGCACCTTCCGGTTTTCCCGGCAGCGGTGCCCAAAGCTCATCCCACCGGACCCGTCGCGCAGCGGTACGGGAGGTCATTGAAGAGCGAGGTACCAAGAAAATTGCCGTCGCCGTAGCCGGCCACCCTGAATTCGCTGTCCACGTAGACGTTTGACGTGTACTCGAACTCCGTCAGGTCATGGCGTGCTTCGAAGGCGGCCAACTGACCGGGTGTCGCGATATAGCGTCCCTCATCGCCGCAATCCTTCATTGCATCGAGCAGGGTCGACGCGTCTTCTCGTCTAGCCGTCTCAAAGCAAATACCCGCGACGAGAACGGTACCGCTCGGGCAGCTGGCGTC
>DASUUD010000119.1:0-6964 GCA_036374255.1 Solirubrobacterales bacterium
CCGCGATGTCCTCGTATCCCTCTTCGCGCAGCGCGAGCAGGCGCAGCATCGCCCTCTGGTCGTCGCTAAGTGCCACGGGCTGGGAAGCCTACGTCAGTTGGAAGGCCCGGATAGGGTCCGCAGGCCCATGGCCGAGGACAAGCGAGGCCTGCATTCCCACTTCGATGCCCTGATCGGCACCGAGTGGCTCGACGACGATCCCGACCACGCGCGGGTGCGGGTGCCGATGCGGGACGAGCTGCGCCAGCCGATCGGGCTGATGCACGGCGGCGTGATGTCGAGCCTGGTCGAGAGCGTCTGCTCGCGGGCGACGGCGATCGCCGTCCTCGGGGAGGGTATGGCCGCGATGGGCCAGTCGATCTCGGTCAGCTTCCTGCGCCCGATCACCGAGGGCTCGGCCGAGGTGCGCGCCCGGGTGCGCCATCGCGGCCGCACCACCTGGGTCTGGGAGGCCGAGGTCCTCGACGCCGAGGAGAGGCTCTGCGCGCTCGCGCAGATGACGATCGCGGTCAGGCCGATGCCGAAGCGCGGCTAGCCCCCGAACCGGTTGGTGATCGGGAGCCGGCGGTCGCGGCCGAAGGCCTTTGGCGTGATCCGGATTCCGGGCGCCGCCTGGCGGCGCTTGTACTCGGAGCGATCGACCATTCGGATCACCTCGTCGACCACCTCGGCGGGAAGGCCCGCCTCGATCATCTCCTCGCGGCCCTCGTCGCGCTCCACGTAGGCCTCGAGGATCCGGTCGAGCAGGTCGTAGGGCGGCAGCGCGTCGGCGTCGAGCTGCCCGGGGCGCAGCTCGGCCGAGGGCGCCCGCTCCAGGACGGAGCCCGGCACCAGGTCGCGGCCGGCCTCTCGGTTGCGGTGTCGCACGAGCTCGTAGACAAGCGTCTTGGGCACGTCCTTGATAGCGGCGAAGCCCCCGGCCATGTCCCCGTAGAGGGTTGCGTAGCCGACCGACATCTCGCTCTTGTTGCCGGTGGTGAGGACGAGCCAGCCGTGCCGGTTGGAGAGCGCCATCATCAGGTTTCCGCGGATGCGGGCCTGGATGTTTTCAGCGGCCAGGTCGGGCTCCGAGGGTTGGGCCGGGTCGTGGGGAAGGGGTTCCGGGCGCGCCCCCGCGTCCTCTGGACGGGCGAACTTGCCCGCCAGCGCCTCCTCGTAGGCCCGCATCGTCTCGCCGATCGGGATCTCGATCGTCTCGGCATCGAGGTTCGCGGCGATCGCCCGGGCGTCCGCCTGCGTCGCGGCGCTGGAGTGGGGAGAGGGCATCACCACGCAGCTGACATTCTCGGGCCCGAGAGCATCGACGGCGAGCAACGCGACAAGGGCCGAGTCGATCCCGCCGGACAGCGCCAAGCCGACGTGGCGGAAACCGTTCTTGCCCACGTAGTCGCGCAGGCCGAGGACGAGGGCGCCGTAGACCTCGGCGAGATCCGGCAACGGCTTGGCAATCGGCCCGGGCGTCGCGGAGGGGACCTCGCAGAGAAGCAGCTCCTCCTCGAACTGCGCCGCTCTGGCGATTATCTCCCCATCCGGGTCCACGACGAAGCTGTGCCCGTCGAAGACCAGCTCGTCCTGTCCCCCGACCAGGTTGCAGAAGGCGAGGTGGACCCCGTAGGCGCGGGCCCGTTCGCCGAACATAGCCTCGCGCTCGCGGCCCTTTCCGCGGTGGTATGGGGAGCCGGACGGGTTGGCGATCAGGTCGGCGCCCTCCGCCGCCTCGGTCGCGGCCGGCTGCCCCTCGACCCAGAGGTCCTCGCAGATCGTCAGGCCGACCCGCATGCCCGCAACCCCGATCGCCGCCGGCTCGGTGCCGGGGACGAAGTAGCGCTGCTCGTCGAACACCGCGTAGTTGGGGAGCCGGTTCTTGCGATAGATGCCCTGCACCGAGCCCGCCTCGAGCACCGCCAGGGAGTTGTGGGCGCGGCGGAGGTCGCCCCCCTCGGTGGCCGGCTCGGCGAACCCGACCAGGGCGACCAGGCCCTCGACGCCGCGGGCCAGCTCCTCCACCGCCGTCCGACTGGCCTCGACGAAGTGGCGCTTCAGATAGAGGTCCTCCGCGGGGTACCCGGGGATGCACAGCTCGGGAAAGACCGCCAGATCGGCATCGGCATCCCGGGCGAGGCCGATCCACTCCTCGACCTTCGACGCGTTGCCGTCGATGTCCCCGACCGTCGGGTCGATCTGGGCGAGGGCAATCCGCACTAGCGAACCGACACCGCGCCGGCCTGGCTCCGGTCCCGCTCAGCGAGCCGCGCGCCGCGACGGGGGCGGGGTGCGGTGACGACGACTTCCTCGATCGCCCCTTCCAGGTCGAGGGCGAAGCTGTCGAGATCCGACATCGCATCGTAGTCTCCGACCAGGCCGAAGTCGACCTGGCCGTCGTAGGACATGATCCCGACGCAGAGCGCCTGGCGCTGAGCCAGCGGCACCATCGGGAAGACCGATTCCATGCGGCGGCCGAGCAGAAAGAGCGGAAACTGTGGCCCGGGGACGTTGGTGATCACCAGGTTGAAGAAACGCTGGGCGGGCTGCAGGCGCGCAGCCTGCGAGGCGATCGTCGGCGGGGCGAAATCCGTCAGCCTGGTGAGGATCTCCGCCCCGACCGCCTGGCCCGAGTCCTTGAGGTCGCCCATGGTGTCGGTGACCAGTCGCAGCCGCTCCACCGGGTCCTCGCACCAGACGGGCAGGGGGGCCATGATCGCCGAGACCCGGTTGCCGAGCGCCCCGCGCTCTTCCTCCGCCCTGACGCTGACGGGGATCATCGCCCGCATCTCCAGCCCCTCGGTGTCGTGGCCACGCGCGCGCATGTAGTTGCCCAGCGCCCCGGCCACCACCGAGACGACGACGTCGTTGACCGTGCCCCCGTGGTGGTCCTTGACTCCCTTGAAGTCGTCCAGGTCTGCCCGCACGAAGGCGAGCCGCCGGTGTGGCCCGATCTCCACGTTGAGCGGCGTGCTCGGCGCGGACATTCCCGCCTCGAGGATCTTCCCGGTGTCGGCCAGCCCACTGAGTACCTGCCGCGGGCCGCGCAGGACGGCGCGCACGCCGCGGACGATCTCGCGCGGGCTGGTGAGGCGCTCGCGAAAGGCGCCGCGCAGGAGATCGAAGTCGGTCGGCTCGGGGCGGGGCGCCCATTTCGGGGGGCGCACCGGGGGTGCCGAGGGAGTCTCCTCGAGGTCGAAGAGCACCGTCGTGATGTCCATTCCGGAGATGCCATCCACAAGCGCGTGGTGGCTCTTGCCTACGACCGCGAAGCGGTCGCCGTCCAGCCCCTCGACCAGCCACAGCTCCCAGAGCGGCTTGCTGCGGTCGAGCTGCTGGGAGAAGATCCGCGCCGCAAGGTTGCGGAGCTGTTCTTCGGAGCCCGGCGCGGGCAGGGCCGTGCGCCGCACGTGATAGTCGAGGTTGAGGAAGGGGTCGTCGACCCAGACCGGGCGCCCCTGGCCGAAGGGCACCCAGCGCAGCTTCTGCCGGAAGCGGGGAACGAGGTGGAGGCGCGAGGCGATGTGGTCGCGGAACTCCTCGTGGGTGGGCGGCGAGCCGTCGAAGATGATCGTCTCGGCGACGTGCATGTGGGCCCCGGCACGCTCCATGTGAAGGAAGGAAGAGTCGAGTCCACTCAGCCGATCGTCGCTCACGCGTCCATCTTCGCAGACCGCGCCGGGCCTGACGAGCGGGCGTGAGCCAGGCACGGGACCCGGCCGGGGCTCCTTGTGTGCGCGATGCAGCAGAGTGAGGCACGTCACTCACGGCTGCGAACGGACTCCCTACGGTCGCCCGTTCACACCAAGCAATCCCTCTGCCGTGTCACACCCGCGGGCCCTCGGCGGCTCGCCGCGTAGGCAGACGAGAAAGCGGGGACTTCTCAGATGCGACACCGACTGACAACCATGCTGCTCGCCGTCCTGCTCCTGCTCGGCGGCGCGGCCCAATCGCTGGCGGCGAAGCATTCGCGCAAGACCCAGAAGCGGGTCCGCTCGCATATATCGCTGCACGTCACCAAGCATCACCTCGTGAAGGGTGACCGCGTCGTGCTGCGAGGCCGGGTGCGGCCGGCCGGCCGGCACCGGGTGAAGATCGTCGTGCGAGGCCGTCGCGGAACCGTTACCGGCACCCGCGCGTCCCGGCGGGGAGGCTTCTGGCTTCGCTGGCGCGCGCGCCGCACGGGCAGCTACAGGGTGCGCGCCTACGCGGTCCACGACCGCCGGATCAGGTCCTCGACGAGCGTCGCCCGACGCGTCACCGCCTACCGCCACGCCCACGCCTCCTACTACGGTCCCGGCCTCTACGGCAACGGCATGGCCTGCGGCGGAACACTGATGCCGGGGACGATCGGCGTCGCTCACAAGACGCTTCCCTGCGGGGCCGAGGTGAGGTTCCGCTACAGGGGGCGCACGGTGGCGGCTCGTGTGGTCGACCGCGGTCCCTACGTCGCCGGTCGCGACTTCGACCTCACGGCCGCGACCAGGGCGCGCCTCGGCTTCCCCGGCATCGGCGTGATCCTCTCCAGCCGCTAGTCAGCCGGCGGAACGCAGCTCGAGCTGGCCGGCGGCCCCGCCGGGTGGGGGAGTGACCGGCTGGGGCTCGTCCTGCTCGGCGGCGGAGCGGTCGAATCCCGCCACCCGCACGCCGAGCAGCCGCACCGGACGCGGCGGTGAGTAGGCGCGCAGCAGCCCGCGCGCCGTCGCGACCACGGTGGCGGGATCGTTGGTCGGCTCCTCGACCGTGTGGGAGCGGGTGACCGTGGTCCAATCGTCGAGCCGGATCTTGATCCCGAGCGTGCGGCCCCGCAGGCCGCGCGCCTGGAGGCGCCTGCAAAGCTCCTCTGCCTGCGAGTCCAGGGCGGCGGCGAGCAGCTCGAGATCGTCGATGTCGGTGTCGAAGGTCCTCTCCACCGACTGCGATTTCGTCTCATGCTCGACGGCAACCGGGGTCTCGTCCTCGAAGCGGGCGCGGGCCAGCAGCCAGCCGCCCTGCCGGGGCCCGAAGGCCTCCTCCATCGCCGCCGGCTCCTGTGCGCGCAACTCGGCGAGGGTGCGGACTCCCATCCGCTCCAGCTTCGCCACCGTCTTCGGGCCGATCCCCGGGACGAGGCCTGGCGACTCGCCCGCGAAGCGCTCCAGCGCCTCCTGCCTGGAGAGGACGACCAGCCCGCCGGGCTTGCCCAGCTCGCTGGTGATCTTGGCCAGCATGCGGTTCTCAGAGATCCCGATCGAGCAGCTGAGGTCCGTCTCCTCACGTATTTCGGCGGCGATCCGCCGCATCGCCGCCTTCGGAGCGAAGAGCCCGGTCAGGTCGACGTACGCCTCGTCGAGGCCGACCACCTCGACCGTCTCCGCGTTGCGCCGCAGGATCGCCATCACCTCGCGGGATGCCTCGCGGTAGGCGGCGAAGTCCGGCTCGATGTAGATGGCGTCGGGAAGCCGCCGACGCGCCGTCGCGGCCGGCATCGCCGAGTGGATCCCGGCCAGCCTGCGCGCCTCATAGCTCGCCGTGGTCACCACCGCGCGGGGACCCGACCCGCAGACGACGACGGGCTCGCCCCTCAGCTCGGGTCGGCGCCGCAACTCGACCGACGCGTAGAACGCGTCCATGTCGAGGTGGGCAACGCAGCGGTCCCAATCTCTCATGACCTCAGACTAGGGCCGTGGCCAGCGGATCGCACCGTGCGGGGCGACCGTCTGGACGGCACGGTCCCGGGTCGTTTGCAGGTCCCCGGAGCAGGGGTAGGATCGGACCGATGGCAGACCTAACCCACACCAAGATCGACGAGATGGACGCCATCGACGGCTTCTTCGAGGGCATCAAGTTCCACAAAGCGGGTGCCAGCCTCGGCGTAAGCTCCTTCGGCATCTCGATCAGTGATCTGGCCCCGGGAGCGACTGAATACCCCGAGCACGACCACTCGCCGGAGGGCGTCGGCGGCAAGATGTTCAGCGAACGTCCCCAGCAACTCGGCCAGGAGGAGGTCTACATCGCCCTGCGCGGCTCCGGCACGCTGGAAGCCAACGGAGAGAAATACCCGCTGGACGCCGACCACATCGCCCGCGTGGGTCCCGACGTCAAGCGCAAGATCACGCCCGGCCGCGACGGCCTCCGCCTGCTCGCGATCGGGGCCACCCCCGGACAGGCCTACGACGCTGGCGGCAGGCTCTAGGAACGGGGGAGGCTGCTAGGAGGCGATCGGCGCCGCGGCCGCCTCCTCCACGCCTGCCTCGGCCATCTGGCGGCAGGCCTCGGCGATCCGCTGGGTGTCCAGGTAGGCGTGGAAGTGGGTCACCTTGCCCCACCTGACGCGAATCCAATGCGAGCCCTCGTTCTCGTAGGGCTCTCCGACCCGAGGCCTCAGTCGGGCGGTCCACTGGGCGGAGATCCAGAGGTCCCAGGGTCTGCCACTGGCCATCACCCGGTGGACGGTGAACTCATGCTCTGGGTAGAGCCGCCCGAGCCGCTCGAACCAGCGTCGCACGGCCTCGCGGTCGTTGCGCTCGCCGCCGAGCGGGTGGTCGCCGGGGAAGACGTGATGAACGTCGTCCGCGAGCGACGAGACGACCGTATCCCAATCCCCCGCGCTGAGGCTGTCGAACATCGCCGTCACGCGTCCCCGCACCAAGAGCCCGTCCATGCCGGGGAAGCCTAGACTTCCCCCGGTGGCTTCGGCAGAGGCGAAGAACCTCGAGGCGATCGCGAAGGCGATCGACCAGCACAACCGCAACTGCCCCTTCCCGGCGGCGGAGGTGCGGATGAACCCGTTCGAGGTGGAGCGGCTGGGATGGGAAGAGATTCGCGGCCTGCCCATCGTCCCCGACCCCGCGATCGGCACCGGGAGATTCCGAATCGTCTGCTCGCGCGAGGGCGAGGGCGAGGGGATCGAGGAGACGGATGCCGTGGGCCGGCCGATCGAGGTTGGGGTCGGCTCCGATGAGCCCCCCGCGCCGCCCGTCTGACGCGCTACAGGTTCAGC